>JAHDFX010000163.1 GCA_020627965.1 Saprospiraceae bacterium
GACACGTATACTGTCTACACGCTTATCATAACGAGTAGAGAAGATGCCACGTCCTTCTGTTAGGTTCGTGTAAGCAGGTAAAGGCTGAGTGCCTGTAATACCTGTATTGGCCAGGTCGGTACGAATATAATCATATAGGGCTTGTCCGCCAGCATATATAACGACGTCAAAATCATTTAATTCTCTGCAAATATTTGTGCTGGCAGGCTCTAAGTTTTGACTTAGGTACTGATAAAATACAATGCCATCAAAAGAAATTACTCTTGCATTAGACGTTAATGGAGGTGAGACACCTTCAGCAAGACGCCATTCCAGTGTTTTTTCTACACGACTAGCAGGATTATTTTTTTCTTGTTCATAATAATTGATGTACATAATCAGGTCGTAAAAAATAGCATTGTTATTACCACTAGCTTCATTATTACTCCATCTGAACTCTGTTTCATCATTAATTACCCAGTTGAACAGTGAATTAGGATTATCAAGTACAGATAATGGGCGAAAAACATCAAAATCGCCAATTACACCCGTCTCCGCAGTAATCGTTCTGTCGGTTTCTCCATTATTGATCTGTAGGCGATAATCACTTTCCGGGTCTAAGATTTCATCTGTTTTGTATACATAATTCGGTGAATTGGCAAAAATGCCTTCCGGTTTATTATAACCTTCCAGATTGCCATCTACCAAAGTAAGTGGGAAAGTGAAATTTACCACGCCACTACTGCCTAGTTCCAGCAATTCTACAGTGAGATTATTATAATACAGAGAATCTGGTTCCTGTGCTAATACCAATGCACTGGTAGATTCATCTAAAAATGCTTTTTCGATCTTGATGTATTGAGCAGTATCATTGACGTTCAATAAGCCATAAACAACAGGAATATCTTTCCAGGTGTCCACAAGGTCAAAATCATTTGAACACGAATTGAAAAAGGTAAGCCCTCCGATCAATGTGCATATTAATAAGGTAAAACGTTTCATAAATATTTTTATTAAATAATGACCCCGTCCTGCATAACCAGTCGGCGGTCGCTCATTTCTGCTAATTCTTCATTATGGGTAACGATGATAAAGGTCTGTTGGAGATCGTCCCGCAATTTAAATAGTAATTGGTGAAGCTCCTGCGATGACTGTGAATCCAGATTGCCGGAAGGTTCATCGGCAAATAGTACGGCGGGTTTATTCATCAGAGCCCTGGCAACGGCTACACGCTGCTGCTCACCACCTGAAAGCTGCGTCGGCTTATGCTCCAATCGCTCCGCTAAACCCAGATAACCGAGTAGTTCCTTAGCTCTTTTGCTGGCTTCTTTTTCACTTTGTTTGCGAATAAAAGCAGGAATACAGACATTTTCCAGTGCTGTAAACTCAGGTAAGAGGTGATGGAATTGAAAAACAAAACCAATGTTTTCATTTCTGAATTGTGCCAGTTGTATTGCTGTCAGGCTGGAGATATTTGTATTATTAATTTCGATAGTACCCTGATCAGTGCCATCCAATGTACCCAGAATATGTAATAGTGTACTTTTACCTGCACCAGATTTGCCAACTATAGAAACAATCTCTCCTTTTTGTATCTCTACATTCACACCTTTCAGTACGTGAAGGTTACCATAAGACTTATGTATGTTACTGGCTTTTATCATAAGGATGCAAACTTACGAAAAGTAATAATCAATGACGAATTACGAATTACGAATTTTGTCGCTCTCAGTACCAAAGGTACGATCTCTCTTCCCTCAACAAAGTAGTCTTTCTTTCCTTTATCTCGTGGTCAGAAAACTAATTTTCAATTTATTTATTTTATTCAAACTAGCCAGCACCTGTTCCGCTTCTGACTGACGAACAGTGAATTCAATGATTCCTGCATCAGTAAATTCCTGTCTGATAACATCTAGCCCGGCTTTTTTTACGGCATTCATTACATCACTCATGATCTCATAGCTAAAATCCAGCCTATAAACATTGTCTACCGTTTTATCAATTGTCTCAGCCTGTTCAAAAGCTTCTTTTGTGGATAGTTTATAGGCATTGATCAAACCGGGTACACCTAGTTTAGTTCCACCAAAATAACGAACGACTATCGCTATAACGTTGGTCAAGCCGAAACTGTCTATTTGCCCTAAAATGGGTCTGCCTGCTGAACTGGAAGGTTCCCCATCGTCATTAGCTCTGAATTGGGTACCATCTGTCCCGAGACGCCAGGCAAAACAGTGATGCCGGGCTTTAGGGTGTAATTTCTTGACTTCTTCCATGCATGCTTTGATCTCCTCTGTACTGTATACCGGGTAAGCGTAAGCCAGGAACTTACTGCCTCTGTCTTTGAATTCGCCTGTGCTTCCGCCTTTTATAGTTGTGTAAGTATCTTTCATAATCTAAGCAGAAATAGCCATTAGTATAATCGAAAAGACAGCAACAATCACTCCACCTACGTTGATGAGAGATAATTTCTCTTTAAAAATCATCCAGGCTAATGCAGCAGCTAAGACGATGATAGAAATATTATTGATCGGAAAAATGGTTGAACCATCTATACCTTGCCCTAATACAAGAAGTAAAAAATAGATAGAAAAAAAATTGGGAACTCCTAATACTATTCCGGCTAAGATATGTTTACCACCAATTTTATTCTTGCCTCTAATTACATTAAAGATAAGAAAAGCAAGCCCTATTACTGCTGCTGTACCAAATAGGAAAATAGTGAACCGAATACTTCCTTCTCCAGCCAGAAGGCTTCTTTCGGTGTACAACAATAAGGACTCAATAGCACCACTCACAAAAAAAACATAAGCAGGAACAAATAAAGCTAAAAGCCCCCAGGTTTGTAATTTCCTTTCTTCGCTTTTAGCTGGAATATTGGTCAGTATAACCGCAACCAATGCGAGAATAATACCTATAATCTTGAGCGTAGTAATAGATTCGTCGTACATCCAGATGGCAAAAACAACACTAATGATAATCGCCATTTTCTGCAATACAACGGCTACTGCCACACCAAACTTTTGTACTGTAAGAGCAACAGCATAAAAGGTAGAAATGAACATAAGCCCTAGTATCAAAGCTACAGGAAACCAGGCTTTCTGAGTAAATCCGGCTTCTACAGGGAAATCTCCAATAAGCAGGCTCCCCACCACAACACAAGTTAGGTAATTGATAACGATCGCCTGAAAATTATCTATATCAAAACGTTCATAAGCTTTGAAAACCAGAACGATAATGGTGCTACTTATAATAGAGCCTATTAGGTATAAAAGTGTTGTCATTTGTTTTTATAAATGCTCAGAATATCTTTCTGAAGCGCTATTTTTTCAATAATTTCTCCTGAAATTTTCGGGGCTTTTATACCACTTGACAGCCTCCGTTGAGCAGTAAAAATACGGGCTTCATCCCATAAATCAGCTTGGATAAAACCTTGTAATAATTCAGCTCCACCTTCCACGATCAGGCTTTTTGTTTTGCGTTGGTACAATACTTCTACAATCTGTTCTAAACGATTTGAAGAAAAATCAATTTGTGCAAAATCAGTATGAATAAATGAATGTTGAGGTATAGAAGTGTTGTCGGTAATGATTAAAGTCGGTGTATCGTCTTTGTAAATATTCAGGGATGGACTTAATCTGAGCTGTCTGTCTAGCACAACACGGAGCGGAGATTTGCCGTGATAAAGCCGATTCGTTAATTGAGGGTTATCTATTTCGGCGGTATTGGTGCCAATTAAAATAGCATCTTCTTCACTACGCCATTTGTGTACTAACTGTTTGGAAGCTTTACCCGTCAGCCAGGTTTGTTCTCCTTTTTTACTTATAAAGCCGTCGGTAGACCGGGCAAATTTCAGGATGATATAAGGGCGTTTTTTCCCTACATAAACAAAAAATCTTCTTGCGAGCCAGTTGCCTTCCTCTTCAAGTATACCGGTGGTAACTTCTATCCCGTGTTTACGCAATTGTTTCACTCCTCCACCTGCAATACGAGGATTAGGATCAGTAGCACTTATCACTACGTGGGAGATTTTATGACGTATCAACAGATCAGTACAGGGCGGTGTATTGCCATAATAACAACAAGGCTCTAGTGAAACATATACTGTAGCTTTCTTTAATAAATGTTTATCCGCTTCCTGCACGCTGGCGAATGCATTGACCTCTGCATGTGCCTCGCCATATTGCTGATGCCACCCTTCTCCGATAATCCTGCCTTCATGAACTATACAGCAGCCTACTATAGGGTTAGGACTCACTCCTTCAATACCTCTTTTGGCAAGATCAAAGCATCGGCGTATATAATTCTCGTGATTCACAATGCAAAGATAGCAACTATTTACATATTCATACGTCGAAACAAAGTCAGTATCTTTTCGTTCAATCTTATTGATATACAAAATGTTCTACTAGGTATATTATAGGAAGTAAATTATCTAAGAAATGGAAATACAAGAACAAATATTCAGTCTTTTTGTCAATAGTATTCCCCAGTTTGTTTTTTGGAAAGATAGAGATTCTATTTATTTAGGTTGCAATAATAATTTTGCCAATTATGCCGGATTTGATACCTGGGAACAGATTGTAGGCAAAACTGATTATGATATGCCATGGAGCTGTGAAGAGACTAATTTTTTTCGTAAGATAGACAAAGAAGTCATGGATTCTGGTAAAGCTCAGCTGAACTTTGAAGAGCCACAAACCTTAAAAAACGGTGAAACCAGATGGTTGTCTACTTCCAAGACGCCTCTTTTCGATAAAAATAAAGAAATTATTGGGATTCTCGGTTGGTATGTGGACATTACTGATTATAAAAAGATGCAAATTGAAATAGGTGAGAAGAACAAAGACATTGTTAATTATAGTCTGCAGTTGGAGAAATCAAAAGATGCCTTGGAATTAGCCAAGTATGATCTGGAAAAATTTACCTACGCAGCCTCTCATGATCTTAAAACCCCGCTAAGAACAATGGTCAACTTCGCTCAGTTATTAAAAAGGCAAAACAAAGATAATTTAAATCCATCGTCAATAGAATATATTGATTTCATCATCAATGCAGGGCAAAGGATGAATATTTTGGTAGGCGATATTCTAAATTATGCAAGAACGGGAGCGAATGAGCTAGTGTCCAGAGAAATTGTTCTATCAGAAATCATAGCATTAAAGTTAGAGGACTTAAAGCAAATGATTGCTTCGAAATCTGCAAAAGTCAATCTGGATTTAACAGAAAAGCCCATTAAGTGTTACCCACATTTAATAGGAATGGTTTTTTATAATTTAATTAACAATGCTATTAAATTCAATGAATCTCAAGCCCCAACAGTAAATTGTATTTCTAGTGAATCTAAAGATCACTGGCTTTTTTCTATAATAGACAATGGAATTGGTATTGAACCTGCCAGTGCTGATAAGGTATTCGAGCCTTTTAAAAGGTTAGCGGGAAGAGCATATGAAGGTTCGGGAATCGGACTTTCTGTATGCAAAAGAATTGTTAACATTCACAAAGGCAAAATCTGGATTGAAAATAACCCCAATGGTGGTAGTATCTTCAATTTTTCTATCTCTAAGCATATTTGAAATGTGTTCTTATTTTTATTCTATCTAAATCTGTCCTATCTGTGCTGAATTCTTGTTAATTTTACGCTTTTGTATTTCTAAATCTATATCCATTGGCAGGAAAAAGCACATCTAAAAAAGGGATGAAGAAAGTGACTCCCCTTATGCAGCAGTACAATAACACTAAAGCAAAACATCCTGATGCATTATTGTTGTTCAGAGTAGGGGATTTTTATGAAACTTTCGGAGATGATGCCGTTACCGCTGCTAATGTATTAGGTATCACACTGACTTCCCGAAATAATGGAGGTGACCAGACCCCACTTGCCGGAGTACCATATCATGCTCTGGAAACTTACCTGCCCCGATTGGTTCGTGCAGGCTATCGTGTAGCTATCTGTGAACAATTAGAAAAGCCGGATAAGACTAAAAAACTGGTCAAGCGTGGCGTGACGGAGATCGTTACACCAGGAGTAACGACAGATGACAATCTGCTCGATCATGCCAAAAACAACTATCTGGCTGCCGTTCATTATGGACGTAAAGGTTATTTCGGACTGGCTTTTCTGGATATATCCACAGGAGAATTACTGGTGAGTGAAGGGAATGGACAGTATGTGGACAAAATGCTCCAAAGCTTTAATCCTTCTGAGGTCTTATTTTCAAAAATAAAGGCAAAAGATTTTAATCAAAATTTTGGTTCTAAACTTTACACTTATCCGCTTGAAGACTGGATATTTCAGCCTGATTATACCCGTGAAAAACTACTGGAACATTTCAAAGTGACCACACTGAAAGGCTTTGGAGTAGAAGAAATGGAATTGGCACAAATAGCAGCCGGTGTCACACTTCATTATTTGGCAACAACCGAAAATACCAACCTAAAACACATCAATAATATCGGACGTATTCAACCCGAACGTTATGTATGGCTGGATCGTTTTACTATTCGCAATCTCGAATTGATCTATAGTGCTCATGAGTCAGGTATTCCATTGGTGCAAATATTGGATAAAACCATTTCTCCAATGGGCGCCAGGTTGATGAAGAAGTGGGTGGTTTTACCTTTGTTGAAAAAAGCCGACATAGAAGCCCGTCTCAAAATGGTGGAGTATTTTATTGTCAATAGAGATACAACCGACGAACTTGTCAGGCAAATCCGTCAGATCGGGGATATAGAGAGACTCGTGTCCAAAGTGCCTTTAGGCAAAATAAATCCGAGAGAAGCCAGACAACTGGGGAGGTCTTTAGCTGCCATAGAACCAGTCAAAGATTTATTGCAAAATAGTGACCAACCACAGCTCCAGCAAATGGCTGACCAAATTAATCTTTGTCTGAAGATCAGAGAGAAAATAGAAACAGAACTTATTGAAAACCCACCAGTGAACTTGAAAAAGGGCAGTGTGATAGCAGATGGGGTAGATGAAGAACTGGATGAATTACGTAACATCGTTCAAAACAGCAAAGAAATTCTGGTCGGTATACAACAGGCGGAAGCAGAAAAAACAGGTATTACCAATCTGAAAATTGGTTTTAATAATGTATTCGGCTACTATCTGGAAGTGACGAATAAGTATAAAAACCAAGGCTTGGTACCTGATAACTGGATTCGTAAACAAACGCTGACTGGCTCGGAACGCTATATCACAGAAGAATTAAAAGTACTGGAAGCCAAGATACTAGGGGCAGAAGAGAAAATGCTTGTATTGGAAGAACGGTTATTTGAAAGACTGATAACTGCTTTGGCAGATTATATAGCGCCTATCCAGCAAAATGCTGCTTTGATTGCCCGCCTGGATTGCCTGATTGCTTTCGCAGAAGTCGCTTTGAAGAATAATTATTGCCGACCTGAAATTACTGACGATTTTAGTATTGATATAAAAGAAGGCCGCCACCCCGTCATTGAGCAACAGCTACCCGTTGATGCTCCTTATGTTCCGAATGATGTTTACCTCGATAATGAAGAACAGCAAATATTGATGATTACAGGACCTAATATGTCCGGTAAATCGGCTGTATTGCGTCAAACGGCTTTGATTTGCCTGATGGCACAAATGGGAAGCTTTGTACCAGCTAAAAGTGCCAAATTGGGGATTACAGACAAGGTGTTCACTCGTGTGGGGGCATCAGATAATATCTCTTCCGGCGAATCGACTTTCATGGTGGAAATGAATGAAACCGCCAGCATTATGAATAATATTTCTGACCGTAGTTTGGTTTTATTGGATGAGATCGGACGAGGCACGAGTACTTACGATGGTATTTCAATTGCCTGGTCGATAGCTGAATATTTACATAATCATAAAGCAGCCCGACCTAAAACACTTTTTGCCACACATTATCATGAATTGAATGAACTGGCGCATAAGTTTCCACGCATTAAAAACTTTAGTGTTGCTATCAAGGAAGCTAGCAATAAGATTATTTTTCTGCGCAAACTGACGCAAGGCGGAAGTCAACATAGTTTTGGTATCCATGTAGCAGCTATGGCAGGAATGCCTAAAAGTATTGTAAAAAGAGCTGAAGAAATTCTATCTCAGTTGGAACAAAAACGAATTTCAGGAGCTGATATCGACCAAACACTCCAACAAATGCCCGTACAGAATTATCAAATGAGCATCTTCGAAGCTGTCGATCCCAAGTTCAATAGGATGATGGAAATATTTAAAGATTTGGATATTAATACACTCACTCCTGTGGAAGCTTTGTTGAAGTTGAATGAATTGAAAGAGATTTTGGGAGAGTAAAAGCCAAGTTTTTAGACAACATCTTAAAAGTATCTATTGCCGATAATGATTTGCCTTGATATTCTGCTCTGCTAATTCCACTGTTTCTTTAATGCGCTTTTCTCTGGTTGCCGGACGTTTGGCGTTCATGATCCATTCCAGAATAATGCGTTTAGAAGAAGGAGAAAAAGCCAGAAAGTTTTCCAGTGCTTTGGGGTTCTTATCGAATAATGCCTGAAGATCATCAGGAATAACACCGTTTTCGGGTCCCATTAAAGCCGTCCAGGTGCCAGTAGTTTTGGCATGTTCGATCATTGCTTGTCCGGGAGGGGCGATTTGCCCTGCGGCAAGCAACTTTTCTATTCTTTCCCGATTAGCTTTACTCCAATTGCTTTTAGAGTTTCTTTTGCTAAAAAACAGGTAAAAACTCTGTTCATCCCGTTTATTAGGCTTGCTGTCTATCCAGCCAAAACAGAGCGCCTGTTCTACAGCTTCATCGTAATAGATGCTTTCTACTTTACTTTTCTTATGATACATGATGAGCCATACAGCAGATTCACTTTCGTGATGTTCAGCCAGCCAATTGCGCCATTCTGTGGCAGTTTTGGCATAGAAGGTTGGATAGTTTTTGTAAGTAGACATTTGTGTAAATCGATTAATTATTCTGCCCCTTCTCCATCTGTTTCTCGCCCCATTTTCTTAAATGCTCAATGAAAGGAATAAGCTCAAGTCCTGTATCCGTCAGTGAATATTCGACTTTCGGAGGTACTTGTTTATAGACTTCTCTATGTACTAGCTTATCTCTTTCCAACTCACGCAAACTCTGGGTCAACATCTTTGAAGTAATGTTCTGTAACATTCTTTTTAGTTCTCCATAGCGGAGTACATTATTTTCACTATGGATATACCAGAGTATACGCCCCTTATACTTACCGCCTATTTTTGCGAAAGCATAATCTAATGAACAAATAGGTGTTTCTGAATTTATTTTAGCCATTATTTAATTTTATCAGTCTTGCATCTTATTGATAGTCAGTATTAGTATCTTTTTGGTGACTATATTACTTTAAAGTAGGTACTTGTCGCACAAATATAAATAAAATACTTTTGTGACAAATATTCAATGAATTAAATCAATTATGAAAGCAATTATTCTAGAGAAAACAGGTGGAGTAGACAACTTCGTTATCAGAAACGTGGACAAGCCTGCACCAAAAGAAAACGAAGTACTCATCGAAGTAAAAGCCATCAGTATTAATCCGGTAGATTATAAAGTAAGGCAGATCGAAGATGTATTAACGATGATCTGCCAGGCAAGTTGCCCGCTTGTTTTAGGTTGGGACATTGCGGGTACAGTAAGCGCAGTAGGAAGCAAGGTAACTCAGTTTGCATTAGGCGACAAGGTATTCGGGATGGTCAATTTTCCCGGTGTAGGCAATGCTTATGCCGAATATGTAGCTGCTCCGGCAGACCACCTGGCTAAGATGCCTGCCAATATTTCGTTTGAGGAAGCTGCTGCTGCCACACTAGCTGCTTTGACGGCTTTACAAGTTCTGGAAGGTAAAGTGAAGAAAGGAGACAGAGTATTGATCCATGCAGGTTCAGGCGGCGTAGGGCATTATGCTATTCAGATCGCAAAGCATTACGGTGCGCATGTATTGACAACCTGTTCTGCAAGAAATAAAGATTTTGTCATGTCGCTGGGCGCAGATGAGCATATTGATTATCGCACACAAGCCTTTGAGGAGGTAGCAAAAGATATAGATTTTGTACTGGATAGCATGAGTGGAGAAACCTTAACAAAGTCTCTGAAGGTCATGAAATCGGGTGGAACTATCATCTCATTGCCTGGTCCTGATTTCCCGGAAGGCGTAGCAGAAGAAGCGAAAGAGCGCAATATTGATATATCTTTTATGTTGGTGGCGTCTAGTGGAGAGGGGATGAATAAGCTAAGCGAATTACTGGGAAGTGGAGCTATTAAGTCCCATGTATCCAAGACTTTTCCCTTCATTGATCTGGATGATGCTCACCAGGCAGTAGAATCTGGTCGGACTGTTGGGAAAGTGGTTGTTACTGTATAAAATTGTACCTTATAGCTTGCCTTTAGTCAAGCTGTGCGATTAAAATAAAACCCAAAAAGAAACTGTCATGCCGGACTTGATCCGGTATCTCGTAGGCGATGAAAAACGATTTTTAGAGCTATATCCTGATTAAAAATTGTGCTAAACCCCAACGAGATTCTGAACTAAATTCAGAATGACGTTTTCTTTTTAGGGATTTGAAGAATTTATGTTTCAATCGCACAAGCTTCTTTTCGCTTCCATATGAATTTGCTGCTCAAAGCACCAAATTGCACCCCAAAAGCAGCAATTTGCAGCTCCGACCTCCGAGGCCGGAGCCTATAGCTTCGGCATCGCAGCCTGAACCTTCGACCCCGCAGCCCAAGGGCTCCGACTTTTTAGCTCAGCCCTTCGGTGTCGCAGCCTCAAGCTTGGACGTAGTACCCCAAGAGCTCCGACCTTGCAGCTCAAACCTCCGATGTTGAAGCCCGGAGCTTCGGTGTCGCAGCGCAAAAGCTTCGAGCTGCTAGCTCAGACCTCCAGCACCGAAGCCTGTGGCTTTGACATGATACTCCAAAGCTTCAACTTTTCGGCTCAACCCTTCTACACCGGAGCTTTTAGCTTCGATGTAATATCCCAAACTTCCGACCTTTCACCTCAGTTCTATAATATCAAAGCTTATTGCAGGAATCTGGCAGTATTGACCTTTGACTTGATGGCTTAAAGCTGTGTAGTGGAGACTTTAACACGATTTTTTTCAGAAGATTATTCCCCCTTTAAATCTTCCGGTAATTCCAGCAGGTTATCCAGTAATTGCTAGCGTACTTCATTGGAGACGTAGGAGTCTGTGTTGAGGCATTGGAGCATTCGGGCTTTTATGAATAAGTAGTTTTGGATTTGGTCTAAGTCTAAGTCTTGGTCTTGGTCTAGGTCTAGGGTTTGGGCTCGGGTTAAGATTAAGATTATAGCATAATTTTTTCTAAACTGAATAGGGTACTTATTAGGCTTATCCAATAAAATATTATCCATTTCTTTCAGTATTTTTTTGAGTGAAGCTGTTTTGTAAACAATATCATTTGCTTTATCATTCAAGAGCAGTAGCATTTTATCGGACTCTTCCAGATTCTTCGAGTGGAATCCCATTTTCTTAATAAGGTATCTATAGCACTTTCATACAGTTCTGCCCGGTTACTTGGGACCTCATAGTTTTCATCATAATTAATACATAGCAGAGTTAGTAAAAGAGGAGAGGTTGCTAATTCTTTTAACCCTGAATTCTGTTTAATTTCTTCCCAACATTCCTGCCCGGTTTTATCTTCATATCTTAACCAGTTTTTATTCGAGAAGACTCCCTCCTTTATCAGCCCATTCCTTTAAAGTGATGAAGATCGGGAGTTTACGTTGTTTGATCTCAGAATTATTTCCTCCTCATTCCTAAGAGGGGTTTGAGTGCTGTAAAGGAAAGAGATTCTATTGGCATTATATTCTATGAAGTTTGATATTGAGTATTTTGTTTTGAATTCAAATATAATAAAATCCTTCTTACTGGCTTTTTTAGCCGCCCCACAGGCGAGCGGCGACTAAAGGCGCCGGTACGGGTTTAGCCATTCCGCATCTCCTGAATCCGCATAGGCATGGCATCAATAATAGAAAAAAGCTTTCCGACAGTCAATAGTTCTGACTGTCTCAACTTGATTCTTCCATCCAAGCCGATCAAAATAATTAAGTATTGCAACGACGATGAATGTCTTTATGTATTTCATAGTGATTTGTACAACTCACTAAAAGTTGTTTTGTTCAATTCGCTATGATTTCATCAATAGATAAAGTCTACTTAACAACAAGGTTCAGAGCATAAATCTTTAAGAGTTGACATTATTTGAATAGAATTAAATTATATTTGGGCAGTTTTGTCAAAAAAAACGCACACTTATGAAAGCCAGAACAAAGACTTTACATTTCATACTTTTATTACTACTTTGCTGTTGTAGCTATTCAACATTTGCCCAAACTGCCAGAGCCTACGAAAGGGCAGGGGATAAGGCGATGGATGAAAAGGAATACTATGCTGCTTCTCAGTATTATAAAGAGTCTATCAAATTAAGAAATAAATCAACAACTGTTTACAAATTTGCCCAAGCCTGTCGTTTATTCGGAGCTTATATTGATGCTGACAAATCCTATGCAGTCGTGGCTAAGACAAAAGATAGAAATCGCTTTTCTCAATTAGCATATTGGCAAGGCGATATTAAAAAAAGGTTGAAACAATACGATAAAGCTGCCGGATTATTTCGTCTTTATCTGGTAACTGATCCAGATGAAAATAGTTTTTATCATCAAAAAGCTAAACAAGAAATTGAAGCCTGTGAGTTGGCAAAACAACTGCTTATTGACACTGTCGCAGTAGAGGTAGAATGGGTAGATACTGGTATTAATACGCCTTTTTCAGAGTTCGCACCGCATCAGGTAGGCGATAGTCTATTTTACTCTTCTATGCGTTTTAAAATGAAAGACGAAGAAGGGAAAGAACGTTATAAAAGTAAGCTCTTATTGTCTGGAGGAGAGACCGAAAATAAACCGCTTTCAGGTTTTGCCAGTAAGGATGAGCATGCGGCAAATAGTGCTATCAGTCCAGATGGCAGAAGCCTTTATTTTACTCGTTGTGAAGGCGGAAATAGTGAAGATATTGTATGTAGTATTTATGTCCGTAAAAAGAGAGACGACGGTTCGTGGGGGCGTGCTAAAATACTGCCTGAAACAGTGAATTTTACTGGATATACGTCTACGCACCCCAACGTTGGTTTTGACAGCCTTAGAAATAAAGAATTGTTGTTTTTCTCTTCCAATCGTCCTGGTGGCCAGGGTAAAATGGATGTCTGGTATAGTGAGATCAGCCCTGAAGGAAACCTTGGTGATGCGATCAATTTAGGAGAAAAGGTAAATTCTATTGACGATGAGATCACGCCATTTTTTCATACAGCTACCCAGTCGCTTTATTTTAGCTCCAACTGGCATCAGGGCTTAGGAGGCTATGATATTTTCAATACGCGACTGGAAGATAAAACCTGGCAAGAACCCATCAATGCCGGTTATCCACTAAATAGCAGTTATAATGATGTTTACTTCGTTATTAATGAAGATAATTCAACAGGTTATCTGTCATCCAATCGTATTGGTTCTTTGAGCTTGGCCGAAAACGAAGCCTGTTGTAATGATATTTATGCTATTACACTAAATATGAAAGAAGATGAAGTCTTTTATGAAGACACTAGCTCTGTAACTTTCATAACGGCTCCCAAAATGACCATAGACTTGCCATCTGAAATGTTGATAGAAACACCGGAGATTATACCTACTCCAGCTCCTCCTCCGCCACCACCACCATCTATTCCACCCAAGACAATCATGGAAGAGCTGGAAGAATTATTGCCAGTTGCTTTGTATTTTCATAACGATGAGCCTGATTCCAATACAGTCAGAATCGTTACCAAAAAAAATTATGAAGAAACTTATCTCTGGTATTATTCTTTAAAGGACTTGTATAAAACCCAGCATGCCAGAGGCGATGTGGCTTTAAAATGGAAGGTAGATGACTTCTTTGAATATGAGGTAAGGAAAGGCTATGAAGACCTGGATTTATTTTCCCGAACATTATTGCGTGCTTTAATGAGTGGCTATCATGTCAGGGTTTCTATAAAAGGCTATACCAGTCCACGGGCTCCGTCTACTTACAACGAAAACCTGGCTAAACGAAGAATTAGTAGTGTGCGTAATTATTTTGCTGCTTTTGAAGCAAATGTCTTTCAACAGTTCATCGACTCCGGACGCCTGACTTTTTATGAAACGCCTTTCGGTGAAACAACTGCTCCAGCTGGGATTAGTGATGCTTATGATGATGCCAGAAATTCGATATATAGTGTAGAGGCATCTAAAGAAAGACGAGTGGAAATTATTGAAATAGAAAGAATTAGATAGGTCGATGGTCGATGGTCGATGGTCGATGGTCGATGGTCGATGGTCGATATGGTCGATGGTCGAAGGTCG
>JAHDFX010000164.1 GCA_020627965.1 Saprospiraceae bacterium
AGTGGGGCTGCCATTTTGCAATTCTGTTGAACTCCAAAGCTCTTCTCCATAAGTAGAGAAAATTTGCAATTTGTATTCTTTTAAGCCTTCTCCCTGAGGTAGAAAAACATTAACACCTTCAGGACCTTGAGGTATAAAGGCATTTGGAACGCCTATACCATTGCAGAAATGCGGCATAATGAATGTCCGTGAGGTGTCGGCACATCCATATTGGTCTGTCGCGATCAGGCTGACTTCATAATTTCCTCTTTCTTCATATGAAGTAGAAGCTGTATTTTGCAATGAGGTCTGCCCATTACCGAAATTCCATTCATAGGAAATAGCATTCAAAGAAGTATTGGTAAAATAAACTTCAGCGGGTTCTTCACAAGTACGTTCTAGTTCATAAGTAAACTGACTAACCGGAACAGGGCGAAATTCTACTTGTTGGCTGGAAGTTGCTATACAGCCTGCTTCATTTTCTGCTGTCATTTCAATAATGTAAATACCTGGCGCATTATAAGAATGGATCGTTTCATTACCATAGCCTGTATTGCCATCACCAAAATCCCAGGAAGTATATCCTCCGCCTATGCTTCCGTCTTGTAGGCTTATACTAAGCGCACAATTGTCTTTTTGCCAATTTAATACAGGCTGGGGAACAGGATCTACCTGTATAATTTCTGTACTACTGGATTCACAACCCGATACTAGGTCTTTCACAAATAAAGCAACTTCGTAGCTGCCCGTATCAGATAATATTACACAAGGCTCATGTTCCAAATAAGTTTGTCCGGCTATTATCCAGGTATATAAGTAGTCGCCTTCTTCACATAATGTAAAGCAGGTTTCTTCGCCCATACAGGCAACATTATATTCGAAGCAAGCATTAGGTGCAGGAATGACATTGATGATTTGCATAGAGGTGTCACCAGCGCACTCGTTTAGTGCCCACAGTCTTACTATGTGTTCACCAGGTTCATCAAAACTAAAAATAGGGTTTTCTCCGGCATCTACAAAGCTTCCATCACCAAAATCCCAGTAAATCGCCTGATAACCTGAAGATTGATTGACAAACTGTATAGAATCATATTGACAGATTTCTGTAATGGCTGGAAAATGAGCAAAATTTGATGATATTTCTACAGGTATAGCCGTTATTATTTGACTGATCGTATCACTTTCGCAATTATTGCCAACAATTAATGTAAATTCATAGTCCGTAATAGACTGTACAGGGGCTAAGCTATAGCTTGGGTCTGCGTCAATGGAAAATAGCTGCCCGTCAATCAACCACTGATAAGTAGCTACATAACCTGAACTTTGGCTGCCAACCAACTCAAAATCAGTATTTACACAAACATCCACATCTGAAAAAATAATAGCTTCCAATTCAGGATAAATAGTGATCGTTTCATAATAACTTGATGTACCACAGGCATTAGTCACTTCAAGAATAATGGTATAAGTAGTATCTGTTTGTCCACGTTCATAAGTGATTGGAGGTGGAGATTCAAGCGTACTGCTTTGCCCGTTACCAAAATTCCAGATGTAAGATAAACCACCTCCTATGCTAGTGCTTTCAACGTTCACTGTAGTTTGACATGAATCATAACTTACTGTAAACCCGGCTTGGGGCGCTTCTACTACATTTACTGTTTGTGAAACAACTTCTGTACATGCAGTACCGGAAAGGCTAAGGGAAGGTGTGAAAGTACCAGCTTGTGTGTATACATAAAAAGTAGATTCGTCAGTAGAAGTAACACCATTTTCATCAAAATTCCAGTTGTAGCTAACAGACATGTCTTCTGGCATAATGGAAGATATGCTGGTAAAAGTAATGGTGTCACCCAGGCAAATCTGTTCAGGAATATCCATTTCAGGCACAATGGCTTCTATTGTATACAGCAGTTCATCAAATACTGTACAATCAATATTAGCATCATAAACAGAATAAATAAATGTATGAGAGCCCGGCGTCGTAGTGGTGACAGTACCATCTGGCTCAATTCCATTGCCCGACCATTCTCCACCGACTGGGGAGCCGGATAAAATCTGCTGTGGTGATTCCGCGCCCAAACAAAACCATACATCGCTTCCAGCATCCACTTCTATAGCATCAAGTACTTCTACATTTAGTGGAGCTAAAAACTCGCATCCATTCACGTTTAAAGTATACATAAAACCTGTGCTTTGATAGAGGGTGTAAGGCATTGTTACGGTATCATTAGCGTCAGTTATCCAAACTCCTCCCGACGGATCGGCTAAAGGATTTATAACTGTACCCGGGCATACGGGGACTAGGGCTTCGACGTTAACTTCGACAAATTCAGTAAATATAAAAAAGCTGTCAATTGCTGTACTGGTACCGCAGTCATTGATAGCGGCAACTTTTACAATATAGTCGCCAACGGTCAGACTGCTACTTAAATCAGCACAGGTGCCCATATAGTCATCATTGATGTCATATACACTACAGGCATAAGTGGTGATCTCTAAGCCATTGTCATCATAATTTACATAATCGTCAACATTTAAAGGTAGGCAGACAGCATCTGGAATGTTCAGGTCAATACTTGGAGCATCATGAACAACGATTGTTGTGTCCCACTCCAATTCTGTGCAGATATTGATTCCTGTAAGGCTGATCGTATACGTGCCTGCGCACATAAATTCCAGATCAAGGACTTCGGAGTTTAGTGTAGAATTATTCATAAACCCCCAACAATCGGCCGGACTCACTGACCACTCAAAGCTCATTTCGCCAGGAGTTCCTTCGGCCGGATTGCTGGTAAGGTTTTGAAACGCACCCTCTAGTGGAGCACAACTGACCGCCGAAGCGGAGCTGAGATCCACCAATACATTTAAACTATCTGGGGATGGATATACTTCTATCGTTTGTGTGGCTTCTACTTCACCACACTTATTGATGGCACTTGCTTCAAATATGTAAGTTCCTGGTGTATCAAATACAACTTCCAGAGGAGAATTGGATAAGATGCTCCACCCTGTTGAGGGAGTCAGACTCCATTCGGCAGAGCCAGTAGGGTCTGGTCCACATGCACCGGTGGTTCCTATGTATATATCGAAGTTGGCACTAAAATTAATAGCATGTGGAACATCTACACAGGCTTCGTCTTCGCTTTCGCTTAATGTAACTTTAGGCGGCTCGCTGATGGCATAATAAGCATCAAAAAAAGTAGCATCACAAGGATTGCTGGCAAGAACTCTTATTTCGTAAGTATTGTCAGGAAAACCACAAGAAGTTTCTTCAAAAATAAAATCCAGTGTTGGCGGAGGAGGGTGGTTGTAAACTGCGTTTTCTATGCCATTGACATATACTGTATAAATGGTTCCTACGGGGTTGTTCTCAACGTTTGTAATATCTAGAAAAACAGTTTCTCCCAGGCAAAATTGATTACTTCCTCCAGGATTTGAAAGCCCTAAAGATGGATTACTTCCGTTAAAAACTTCATAGGTTTGTACCGTACTATTGCAGGCAAAAGAACCGTCGCCTGTTACAGTCAGCGTCAATAAAAAGTAGCCTTGTTGGTAAGTGTGGTTTAAAGATTCAAGATTATTGGTGTTGCTCTCAGGTGAACCGTCTCCCCAGTCAATGGTGTAGTTTGTGTTATTAGCCAGCGTTGTAGATGCATTGATGATGGTGAGTTCATATGGATCATTCGTGTTGTCTACGCAATTAAAAAACTGAGTATTCCCATTTTCATCAATGATACTTGCATCAGGAGCAGATAGGATTTCAATTTGAATACTTTCTTCACAAGAGCCGTCACTAGAGTTGACAGTTACAGTGTAGTTTGTGGTATTAGTACTGGCAGGAAAAGAATAACTAAAAACAGTTGTGCTGTCGAGCCATGTGCCATCTCCCATATCCCAATCGTAAGATATGCCAGGAATAGGGTTGTTGATTTCAAAATCAATGGATTGCATACCGCATACAGAAGTAGCGGATGTACTGATACATTGTCCCGATAAGAGATAGGGGAAAAGCCAGCCTATTAATATGATGATACGTTTCATATCAGGATGTTTTAAAACGCTTAAGTACGTTTGTAATGATGTAAATGTGTTTATTTAAAGAGGGAGAATGTTTGAATATTTAAAAGAAATTTCTGCATTGCATAAAGCGATTGGCATTTCTTCTTTTGTTTTTGGAAGATAAACGAACACCTGAAAAATTAATCTTTGTTGTAATCTCATGCACGCCACCTGTACTTGTTCCAAGCCCCGTAGTATTAGCGTCATAACTGTAGCCAAAAGTGATTGCCATATCGTCATGAATACGGGCTTCTGCTCCGGCAGTAAAAATGAGCGCATTGGTATCTGTAGCATCTAATGGTTGTTCACTTTGGTAAAATGAACCAATAAAAAAGCCACCATACATCAGATAAAACCCACCTGTCAAGACTGAAATATGGTTTTGAAAATCATATTTAACATTAGGAGACCAAGCCAAAACTCTCTTTTTACTTCTAAAAACATCAACTTCTATAATAGAGCCGGCATGAGCAGTAATACGAAGCGGCACATAAGCATTATCAAAACCGACCAATGATTCATCTGCTTTGGTGATATGATGTAAGCTCACACCGATACTATTGTGCATACGGGGCATACCCTTGTATTTTTGTCCACGTTTTTTACGTTTTCCTCCTGATTCAAATCGCCATAGTAGTCCGAAATCAGTATCTATATAAGAAACAGGTTCTTGAGCGCATTGAGCCATAGTGGCTTCAGTTATGCTGCCAAAGGCATCTACCTGATCTGGAAAAACAAGTCTGTCGCAGTCAAGGTATTTTTGCACCCAACTTGAGCGAAACCCAATATGGAAGTTACCTGACTTCATGCCTGGAGAATACATGTATGCTATGCCGAAATTTTCGGTTGTCAGAGCGCTTGCTCCTTCTGTATCTTTGAAGGCTGTAAAACCTATTCCACTATTGAAAGCAGGTTCCTGAATTTCTACAGAAGCAAAATAAGTCCGAAAACTCCCAGGTATAGCCGCCCATTGATCCCGCATAACAGCCGACATAGTTAGTCCCGGTTCAATACCTGTGAAGGCAGGATTTAGATAAGTTCTGGCAGCATAAAACTGCGAAAAAGAAGGATCTTGTGCTTGTAAGTGCCCGTTTGACAGAGACAAAAGGAGTCCCAGGGCTACTATAATGTAGTAACCATATTTCATGTGCAATAAGTTTAGGCATAGTTCCCCCATGTACCCGAAGGATATTACCCGTAGAGTAGGCAACAACCTTCAGGATTCAATGGAGTGAAGAACTAATTATGAAAAGAAAAGTATAATTCAAAGAAATTGCTTAACGAGCTACAATGAGTCGTTTAGTCGTCAGTATTTTACCTTGATGATCGTATAGAGTTACCGAATACATACCCGGCAACCAATTTTCAACATTAATATATAAGCTTGATTTGTTTTTTTCTAATGATGACAGCATTACAGGAATCCCATTTATATCAGATACTTTAATGCTGTAATTTTCATCTTTATTTAAATTGCTTCCCAGCGAAACAGTAGCTTCTTTCTGTGTTGGAACAGGTGAAACAATCATATCATCTATCAATCCTGATGGTGCGCAAAGCACATTGCTTGTTGGAATGGATATAGCTACACAAAGTGAGTCACAGCCACCGCCCATATCTTGTATCCATATCTGATGAAAACCACTGCTCAAATCGGTAAACTCGCCTGTAAAGTTCCATACTGACGATTCGTGTAGTCTGTATGCATAAGGACCTATTCCGCCAATCGCTTCTATGAAGGCTTCGCCGTCTTCAGCACCAAAGCAACTAATTCCATTTACTTCCAGATCACCTATAGCTAAAGTGTCATAAGCTTCAGGAATATTAACTAAAATACCCTCTGCACAACTGCCATCTTCATTTTTTAAGGTGATGGTATAATCGCCTGCTAAAAGGCCCGGAAAGGCTGCTCCTGAATCAGAATATATCCAATTCGAGTTATTGATCCCATATAAATAGGTATCATCAGCCCCTCCGGTTGCCACCACGCTTACACTTCCGTTATACTGTCCTGCACAGGCAGGTTGTATGTCAATTGATTCTGCTATAATTTGCTCCGGTTCATCTATCGTTATTTCCTCTTCTGTCATGCAGCCATTGATATCCGTTGCAGAATATACATAGGTGCCCGGAGCCAAATCACTTATTATAAAACCATCTATATAAACACCATCCAATTCTATGGTATATGGCGGAGTTCCGCCTGAAACAAAACCTGCCACCTGACCATTATCTTCACCAAAACAACTCACATCTATGACTGTTATATCAATTTCTATAGTCGAAACGACTTCTATTTCAATGCTCGTTTCCTCGCAGCATAGATCGTTATTGCAAATACTGAGTTCGTATATTCCGCCAGCTAAATTGGTGAAAGTGCTTAATGTGTCCATGTAAACGCCGTCTAAGAAGATCAATAGCGGATTTCCTTCACTATCGCTACCGTTTACATTAATATAACCATCATTGCTCCCTCCGCAGCTGGCATCGTCAGTGTCGATACTAAAACTAAATGGAGTAGGAGAATTGACAAGGATAGTCCCTATGACTGAACAGCCGTTATCATCCTCGACAGTAACTGTGTAGTTACCTGCGGAGAGGGCGTCGATGGTTGTTGAAGTTGCACCCGTATTCCAGGTGTAACTGTAAGGAGGTGTACCACCTGTTCCTATCGCATTGGCAGTTCCGTCGGCAGCGTTGTATGGCTGACCATTGTAGGTGGTACTATTATCAGGGCAAGTTAAGTCAGTAGCTGATAGAGTTACTTCTAACTCATTTGGGGCATTTACTGTATATGTTTCTATGCGATTACATCCTCCCTGGCTTACCACCGTTATGGTGTAATTGCCAGCAGGAAGATTGTCAATATCTTCTGTAATTGCACCATTGCTCCAGACAACTCCGAAAAGACTGGGAGATGCAACAGTTATATCAATCGAACCATCATTTGCGCCAGCACAGGAAAGGTCTGTTATACTTGCTGTAAGATTTATGTTGCTGGCATTGCCAATATTTGCAGTTTCTTGAGTATTGCAACCATTAGCATCAATGATTTCGATTGCGTAATTTCCCTGTGTAAACCCTGAAATAATAGTGTCGTTATAATAAATTTCATTGTCGATGTAATAAGTATATGGTGGAGTTCCGCCTGTTGCCGACACTTCAATTGAGCCGTTATTTCCCCCATTACAACTAGGATTTATTGTGATGTTCGCTATAAGTGGAGAACTTGTATCTTCTGTAATCGTGAATCCAATTGGACATTCATAGATACAACCATTGGCATCTGTTGCGCCGGAAAGATAATTGCCAGGTGGAAGGTCATTGAATGTGTAATTCCCAACAGTGTTTTCTATAATTGATACCGTACCCAAAACATCTGGTGCAATCCAGACAGTATAAGGTGGTGTTCCACCACCAGGCGCTAACTCGACTGAACCATTATCTAGTCCACATGTGCTCCCATTAACAGCGGCATAGTCGAGTGTGAGCATATCAGGTTGACTAACAAAAATACTTGTGACGCCTATACTCATATCTGAGTCTGTAACTGTCACACTATATTCTCCTTCACAGAGATTTTTGATTTCCGGGAATCCCTGAACACCATTCGACCATTGATAGCTGTATGGTGGCGTACCGCAAAGTACATCTACGCTCGCCAAGCCATCACAGATGCCAAAGATGCCCTCATTGCAAGTCAATGCTGCCATACTGATGTCAAGTACTAATGCATCATCAACACCAAGAAGGATAGACGGACATTCAGGAATACAGCCATTTGCATCTACAATACTGACATTATAGGGCGAAGCTGCCAGGTCTTCGAAGGTAATGGTATCATTTGTATAAATAGTCGTTGAAATTACTCCGCCACCGGATAATGCAATTTCGTAAGGAGGTGTTGCGCCTTCAATAACTATTGTAATGGAGCCATCTTCTCCAATACATGTTTCATCGGTATAGTCCAGAATACTGACTGAAGCATCATTGCAATTATTATCACAAACCTCAATAATCAGGTTACTGGTATTCTCACAGGCAATACAGGCACCTGCTGTAAGGCTAATATCGTAATTGCCAGCCTCTTCAGGCGTAAACAATAAGGATTCGTTAGCGGGATAAATACTGTCATTAACCGACCATTCATAACAAAGCGACATCGGCATAACATTACAATTACTCGTTGCGAGAACATTGCCATAGCAGCCTACAAACATCTGTTGATCGTCAATGTCGTTTGAGGAGGGGGTATATAATACTGTTTCTACAACTGTATTATTGACATTAAGCATTAAACAGCCTACATCAGTATTGTTAAAATAATCACTACCTGAGGCGTCACCATAGATGACATAAATGGGGGCAAACTGACACCAGCCAAAAAAATCAAGATTGTTGGCAGCATCATCAAAACCATTTCCATCGCCAGCGCCTAAAAATGCTGCAATAACCGCATTGTCAGGAATAAGATCGCCTTGTGGCTCAATGAAGAGAGGATCAGAAGCACTACAGCCTGCCAGTGTATTAAGTTCATTAGTTAGACTGGCAGTCATAGAACTTCCAGGACTTACCCAGTTGTAAGGCAGTACCGGTGCACCAGGAATGGCTTGTCCCCAAAGATGTTGCATGACTTCATTACTATCTTGTGCAGCTATCGCAATGTCATTAATCCCAATATTACCAGTATTATTTCGTAAGATGACGTATTCGTTGGCGCCATCATAGCCGCAAGGGGCAAAAGAAGCCATAATAACATCACAATCATTATAGTACGGTAGGGTATCTACAGCACTTGTATATTGGGGGTTTAGCATATTGCCAAAATCGACAGAAGCAGTGTAGGTAATCGTGTCACCTACACATACTTCTGTCTGCCCCTCGATATTTACTTCCAGTTCACAATTAGGTATTTCCTCTAACCAGATTGTCAGCGCTTCACAAGTTTCTACAACAAAAGGATTGCTTGTATAAGTTTGACTGGTGGAGTCCCATTGTGAAATTTCAAAATTTTGGAGTTCTATAGTGAGTTCAAATACGGAATTTGGGGTAACTGGCGGGCTGCTCCAGGTTCTTAGTTGGTCAATTGTAGTAATACAACCTCCAGACCTTGCCATTGTACCCGCTACAGGTACATTTACGCCATCTAGTCTCATATATTCAAAAGACCAGGTATTTGTTGGAGCGTCAAACGAATCCGTTATACCTACTTCCGTGCCTACAGCCCCCAGGGTTGAGGTTTGATAATCTGATATAGATAAGGGGATTTCATGGTTTGTGCTTGCTAAATAGTAGTTTAAGGCTCCAGAAAACTCGGCGATCTCTGCATTACCATAACCTTCAACATTAACAAAAAGCATATCGGTCAAAAAGCCACCTTCGGTTATTTCAACTGTTACACATATATCTAGTGGAGCGGTTGAGCTGTACAGGTGGTTCCAGCCTGTGCAGAGCATTAAAGCAAAAAGAAGTACCCACTTCCTGCTTTTTTTGCTATTGCTTGTTAATGTTAAGATGCGTTTCATAATTACTGCATTAGCGTTTGGTTAGGTAATTTGCGTTTTCCTATAAATACCTTTTCAATCAACTTTGTGACCGATGAGTATCTTTTTTTTTGCGTTTGTTTGTGTTCGGATTTGGGATGAGCTTGAGTGTTAACGTTCTATACTGGTATTTAAATTGTTTGCGTTTTAAATGTTTTGCGTTTTGTTTGTTCTGTAAAATTTAATTCCTTGTTTTTCTGTTTTGTTATCAGTAATATTTTATTTTTCGATACTTCAAAAGTACCAGACATTTATAGAGTTTTCAATATTTTGTATTTTAGGTTGTAATTTAAAGGGTAAATTATTTTATTGCATTTAATATTTGTAATCAATAAATTATAGCTTTTAAAGCAAATAAAACGAAATTTATATAATGTGTTTTATTCTGCCTTTTTTTAATATAAATTTTGTTCTTGAAATATGCATAACAGTAAGTTGATAGTATTGCTTAAGAGTTTGAATGATAAAGAGTTGGATAGATTAGTAGACTTTGTAAATTCCGATTATTTCAACAAAAATCAGGATACGAGAGATTTGTTGACTTATTTGGGGAAATTAGATTGGAACTTCGAACACGCTGACCTGAAAAAAGAAATTGTCTATAAAAAATTATTTCCATCGGAGCCGTATCGAGATGAAGACATGCGAGTTCGTATGTCGAGATTAACGGAATTGGTCAAGCAATTTTTGTCTGTTGAAAAATTTCAGAAGGATGAATTGATGACTCGTTTTCAGACATTGAATGCTTATATGGACAAAGGCATAGATAAATATTTCCTGAGTATGGGGCGTAATATTCAGCGTAAAATGGGGCAGGAAACTTGTAAAGGGGTAGAACATTATTATATGAATTACCTGTTTAGTCAGCAATTTATTGAACATCACTTGGGCAGAGGAGGGAAAAAACTAACTCGAACGCCGAAGGATGTAATGGATACTTTTGAATTGTATTATTTGTCGAATAAAGTTCGATACTGTGCCAGCATTGTCAGTACCCAAACCATATATGAGATTGGTGATGCTTCGATCCTGATGTTTGATGAACTATTAGATATTTTAAAAAAGAATAAACTTGCTCTAAACGATGGCGGAGTGAATTGTACACCTCTGGATATACCTATTATTCGATATTATTATCATGTACTGATTGCCTTTATAGAACGTGAAAATGAAACACATTTTATCAATCTGAAAGAACTATTATTTTCTGATTTACACACAAAAATACCTGATTTTGATCTTCGTCAGATCTATAATATGTATACGACTTATTGCGTACAGAAAATACGTCAGGGGAAACCGGAATATTATCAACACTTATTCGATATGTATCAGGAAGCACTAAGTAAAGATGGTGTATTGATCATGACGAATCATATTCATCAGACACATTATTACAATATAGTAAGAGTAGCATTGGCTATTAAAGAAGGAGAGTGGGCAGAAAACTTTATTCATGAGTATAAAAACCTGCTGAAGCCAGAATATAGAGAAACCGTTTCTAATTATTGCCTGGCAGAACTGTATTACGACAGAGGGGAGCGTGAGGCTGCTATTCGTATTCTTAATACAGTTGAGCTGATTAATTCTTCTTATTATTTCCGCTATAAAATCTTGTTATTGAAATCGTATTTTGAGTCCGGTCATTTTGAGCCTTTACGTTCCATCGTAGGTAATGTACGTGACTGGATAGGCAGGGATGAAATGGTATCAAAACAGATCATCACAAACAATAGGAATTTTTTCAATTTTGCTATTCGACTTACCCGCATCAGGGAACGCTTGACTAATACTGTTCGATCCAATAAAGAGGTCATTCAGAAAGATGTGGAAAAGATGAGGTTAGAGATATTAGATGCTGTGGTAGTGGAGAAAAAATGGTTGTTGGAGCAGATAGATGCCTTTTAATGATAAATGATGAATGATGAATGAATTTTTTATATCTTTAAGCCTACAATTTTATATCAGGAACCAAGATCGTACAAATATAAAACTATACCTTGATTCAACTAATAAAAAACCTCTATCTGACCAATCGCTTTTTCCGACTTTTCGGGGTGATCGCTGTTCTTTTTACGCTTAGTTTTGCTTTGCAGTGGTTATTTCCTATCGTACAGGCTTTATTGGTGGTGGCTATTTTTGTGGTGATTATTGATGCTGTATTGCTGTTTGGTACTGGATTTCAGTTGAGCGGAGAACGTAAAACACCAAAAATTTTCTCTCTTGGAGACGATAATACGATTAATCTGGAATTGAGCAGTAGTTCTGGTGTTCCTATGGAATTGACGGTGATCGATGAATTACCTGTACAGTTTCAGGAACGAAAATTTTCTTTGCAATTCTTTTTGCCGAAAGGCGGTAAAAAAATAGCTAAGTATGACCTAAGACCGACTAGTCGTGGTGAATATGAGTTTGGCTATGCCAATGTATTTGCTTCTACTCAAATAGGTTTGCTTGAACGCCGATTCAAAGTGGCTGAACCTGAAGTAGTGCCAGTTTATCCATCTGTTCAGCAAATGAAGAAATTTGAGCTGAAGGCGATGAATAAAATTTCTCATTTTCAAGGCATTAAAAAATTGCGTCGCCTAGGTCATAGCTACGAGTTTGAGCAGATCAAAAACTATGTAAAGGGGGATGATTACCGAAGTGTTAATTGGAAAGCAACAGGTAGGCGAAGTGAATTGATGGTCAATCAATATGAAGATGAACGGGCGCAGCAGGTCTATGTGGTTATTGATAAGAGCAGAACCATGAAAATGCCTTTCAATGGTTTGAGTTTACTGGATTATGCGATCAATACAGGTTTGGTTATTGCCAATATTGCTTTGCAAAAACATGATAAAGCAGGCTTGATTACATTTTCAGATAAAATAGGAACGGTGATTCGTGCAGAGCGCAGTCCTGTTCATTTGCGTAAGATATTGAATGCGCTTTACAAGGAAAAAGAAAGACATCTGGAAGCCAATTATGAGCTTTTGTACCATGGCTCACGCAGTATTATCAAGGGACGAAGCTTGGTTTTGCTGTATACGAATTTTGAAAGTATGTATGCGCTCGAACGTGTGCTGCCCATTCTTAGAAAGATCAATCGTCTGCACTTATTGGTGGTGATTTTCTTTGAAAATACAGAGATAGCAGACTTTGTAGAACAAGAGCAAGCCAAAGATACAGAAGAGATATATGTGCAAACTGTTGCCAGAAATTTCATTACGGAAAAACGACAGATTGTAGGTACATTAAGAAAATACGGTATTCAGGCAATACTTACTCGTCCTGAAGAGTTATCTGTCAATACTGTGAATAAATACCTCGAGTTAAAGGCACGAGGAATGATATAAACAACGAAACAGAACAATGATGAAACAAATAATGCTTATTGTTTTTTGCGCCGCAATGCTGACTTTTCAAAGTTGTAATTCACCGTTATTAATGACACCGGAAGCGAAAGCACAAGAGGTTTGTGAGTGTGTCAAGAAAAATTTTAAAGAGAAAAAGTTTGGCTCTATGATCCGCCAATGTCAGGAATTAGAGGAAAAATATAGCGACGAATTATCTGGTGATGCCCGGAAGAAATTTGAGGAAGCCTTGGAGGATTGTAGTGCTGATATGCTGGAAGATGGTTTGAATAATTTATTCAATTAATGCAGACAATCCTATCTTAAGAACGTTCTAAGCTCAAAATAATTAATTCGGCGGGAAGATTGTTGGGGAATAACATCAACTGAAATAACATTGATGAACCGCTGAATACGAGACCCGTACGCTCAGTGGTGTGAGAGGAGCACTGGTAGTCATTTGGCTGTCAGCCGTCTACTCGATTAGCTACCGTATTCTTTTTAATTTACGATTATTACATCTCCATCTCTGAGAGCTTTAAATAACCACTTATTGTCAATACATCTTTGAATTTCTTTTTCAATTGCCTCTGATTCAAAATGGTCAGAATCATAATGAGGCATAAATGAATAATTAAAAACTCCTAAACCTTCATAGATTGGTTTGGTTATTTCTTTATAGGGAAAATTATTTGGGTCATCAACAATTTCGATTGACTTTAAGGAATCAGATAAGATGCAAATTCCAGCACTATAGCCTCCATAAAGAAAGTCCTTTCTATTTATCAGCTCCTTAAAAATATTATCGAAACCACTTATCTTCATTGCCATTCTCAATACAAAAGTATTTCCTCCGCTTACCCAAATTCCACCTAATGAATTCAGTTTACTTTTTAGTTCTTTAGTCTTGTTAAAATACTCTTTCAAGTCTAAAGCCTCAGGCTTAAATCCAATTTTATTTAAGAACTCCATTTCTTCCTGTTGATGTTTATTTGCTCTTTCAGGGTCTGCACCAACCCAATCTCTTGAATTATTAATATGACCAACTCTATTATTATGAGGAATTATATTTTTTAGTTCTTCAATTTGATTACCGAATTTGTATGATGATAGATAATATTTCATGTTTTATTTTTTTCATTATGGTAGCTAACGGGGAGCGCCGGCGACGTGCGACCAAAGGGAGCATGGACGCTGGCGCAATGTGTGTGCCCAGCATGGGCATCCATTTTATATCGCAAGATATAAAATATATCTGGAGGGTGAAAGCTCCTTATGCACGGGAGTAACGTCTCGAAGCATTAGTAAGCCGCAAGTGAGCGTGCTTACGAGTCAGTAAATCCGGCGGGCATCGACGGAAAGAGGATGTTCTTACCTGGATGAACGAAGTGCTG
>JAHDFX010000165.1:0-3250 GCA_020627965.1 Saprospiraceae bacterium
GTTTAAAAAATCGGTGATAAATGGTAAAAACGAAACTAATTGAACTATTGAAATCACTCTCCAAAAAGGATCGAAATAAATTACTAACATATCATACTCAAACAAGACCAAACGAATTAGAGGCAGGCTATTTGTTAGATTGGATATGCAATATTTTAAATGGTAAGCGTCCTAAAATTGTGAGAACTGATATTGAGGCTGATTTGAGGCGAGAATATCCAAAATCGAGAAAACGACTTAATGATTTGACCAGTGAACTTACTGATTTCGTAAATGATTTTCTACTGACGAAAATAGTCCATCGAGATAGTTCCTTAGGTAGTATGGTTTTACTTCATTATTATCATGAGCATGGTTTGTTAAAAAATTACAATGGTTATCTTCCCAAGATTCGTAAGGAATTAAACAAAGAGCGAGACAGTGAGTATTACCACTATGACTATTTACTCAAGCAACTGGAGGTGATGAGTACCAAGGATGATAGAAAGCGGGCCGTCTCTCCGGCTGTTATTGATGAAGCACTCGAACTTTACTATATAGAGAATAAGCTTCGTTTTGCCTGCGAACACGTTGGAAGAACTAATATCGTGAATAGTACTTTTGACGATTCAATAATTGGGTATCTGCTCAGAGAAAGATATGATACCATAATTAAATCAGGACTTATAAAAATGTACATGTTGACCTACCGAATGATAACAGGACGTAGCAACAGTAACTCTATTCAATATTATCAAAAAATTCGAGAAGAACTTGCTACCGAATCAAAAAAAATAATCGCAAAACAATCCTTATTAGCAATATATCGATATTTGTTGAATGAGTGTGCATATCAAATTAATACGGGCAAATTAGAGTATGCAATTGATTACGTACTGCATGTGAAAAGAATTGAAAAAATGGAAATGTTGCTTGAAGGAAAAAAGATTTCCCCTGTACTGTATAAGAACGTTATCAGCATGAATCTGATGGCTCAATATGTCGCAGCAAATGATAGCCGCAATTATACTTATTCTATACTTTGTGAATGGCTAGACGAATTTGAAGATAGATACAGCTCAAAAATAAACGCTGAAAATGGAGAAGCTGTTAGCGTTTACTGTAAAGTCCAACGATATATCTATAACGGGGCTTATCATGAAGCGAATGATTTATATAGTGCCTGTTTAAATACTCATGATTTTTATCATGATATTGCCTGTCGTAAGATGCATTTGCAGATTACTTGTGTTACTAGGCCTCAAGACAAGGAGTTCATTGATTCTCGGATTAAGGCTTTCAATAAATTGATCTCACGTAATGAGAAATTAACGGAAAGACGGAAAGAGTATTTATTTGCCTTCACTCATTATATTCGAAGAATGCTCAATAATGATAGTAAAGCTATTTCGTCCGACTATCTCCTGGAAGAAATGAAACACGATCTACCAAGTTCTGATTATATCTGGTTCGAGAAAACAATAAAAGGAAGAGCGTCCTAGGACTCTCCTCCTTTCTTTAATTTAACTGAATTAGCAGTCAAGCTATGTACCTCATTTCAATTCAACATATCCTGTGAACACATCGTCATTTTCTGCGATGACTTTAACAAAATATATTCCTGCAGGAAGTGCTCTCAATGAAGTAGAGCATTTACTACTGTTACAATTACTTTCTGTATGCACAAGCTTATCATTTGCATCATAAACTCTAATCTCCACAATGGGATTATTGCCATTTCCAGAATCTACCATCAGTACTTCATCGAGCATGACAATCGTGCCCATCGGTGCATCTGAACAAACGGTTACATTCGACTCACTAGTAATTTTGATTGTATCAGCATAAGCCGAAGAGCTGATCAATAAGCCTCCTGTTAGGAGCGCGAAAAATAAAATGGTTTTTAAACCCATAACAAGTTTCGTTAAAAATGCTATGGAAGGCCTTCCGTGAAATTAAGATCACGTAATCCGGTTGAAAATGTATACAATGCAAAGGAGCGGAAAGCATTTCAGACATGCCGGATATGTCCGGGACATGTCTAAAGTTTCTGTGTTGTCTGACTTTAGGAATTAAACGCAAACTACTTAAACATCTGTAATACAATTGCATATGCAAGATGCACCTAAAGGGTTTTTTACGGAATAAATTTTGTTGTTTCTTGCTTAACTTTGTGGGTAGACTTGTGTAAAATCAATCTCTGAGATAGAATCCACGAATAAAGAACAAACGATGAGCAACCTAAAAGTAAGCGATTCCTTAATAAAGGCTGTGTATGAAAAGATGTCCAGCGATTTAGAGAAGCGGATACCTGGCGTTGCTGGGAAACGGTCTCCAATTACCAAACTCTATGTTATCATCACGAATTTTATTGAAAAGTTCTTGGGTGAGTTTGATGAAGATCTTGCTTCATATTATCAAAATACCAAAAATAGAGATGGTTATTTTTTTGATGAGAAAACATTGAGACGAGCACTAGAAAAGCCTAAGAGTGCTAGTCCTGAATTACTCAATGCACTTGGTTATTATGCTTTTCGGGAAGCGTGGAAAAAAGAGCATATAAGCATGGCGCCATTAAACAGAGAAATTGATAAAACAGATAACCCCGATAATTCTTTTAATCCGAGTACAAAAAAGATACCTCGTTTTTTATATGTTATTGCTGGTGCATTGGCTGTCATGATGATCTTGGGAATCATAATGCTTACACTCAAATTATTTGGCAGCCCTAACAGTAAACAAACTAAAAGAGAAATCGAGGCAATACCAGAATGTACATGCCCAATAGAAGAATTGGCACAACATTCTGAAAAAATTGATTCCATTCAATATGAGCGTGTCCGTAAAACTATAGGCGAAGAGCGAGCAGGCAGCTTGGTCTCAGATATCAATCATTTTGCAGAGAAACATTTTAATATTGAGCGATTAACTCCTGATGTATCTGAACGTGAATTGAAAACCATTATAGAAAAAACTAAAAATGATTTTCCTCAGTTCGATAGCCTAATACTCAAATTTACTATACTTACTATTTCTTACTGTGCTTTTGACCAGTTGATCTGTACAAGTAGTTTTCATACTGAGAAAGAAATATTTGATGGGCGGAAAGAAAATATAAGCAATTTTAACAGAAAGGTAGAACAGTTGACGAATCCTTCCAAAAAGGTATATAACCAGCCGATACCAAAAAGAAAAATTAATATTCCACCTCCAAAACCAAAAAGTTTTGGCTTATTCGCTGCACGAACTCCCAGGAATCGGACGGGGTGGC
>JAHDFX010000165.1:3260-5208 GCA_020627965.1 Saprospiraceae bacterium
CAGGCAAATAATAAAATTTTAAATTGAATGCGTTTCAAAGTATTGAAAATGTTACTAGAATCAAAAGTGATTATGAGCCGGAGACAACTTATAAAATAGTGGCACAATCTTCTATTCAACCAGTGGCAAAGGATGGTGAAAAACTATATTTCTATGTCTCCCCTGGCTACCTTGAAATCCTTATTAATGAAAGAGTCTGTTGTTGTGCAAAAGACCTTAAATATCGGATAAAAGGAACGTCGAAGAAAGCACATAATAGAATTAATGCCGTTGAGGCAGAATTACAAAGACAAGTTGATGACATTATCAATAAATACCATCTTGAAATTGCCAAAGAAATAAAGAAATGTATAGATTCCTGATTACTTTTTTTACAATATGGGTGAATTTGCTGGTTGCCCAGGATTATCAGGGGAAAAACCTCATAGTCCATTTTTCATACAATCCTGAAATTCAAATTTCTAAACGAGGATTAATTGAAGAAGCATTTGAAGAAATTTATGCTGCGGTCGATGACGACTTTTTTAAAAACATATACTGGTTTAGTGACATTGTAAAAGCTGATAACACACTTGAACAATTCACGAAAAAAATTGACGATCTTGATGATGACGGAAGCCAGTTTGTTACACTTCCAGAAGAAATCTCTCAGATTATTAATCAGCAGAAACAACAAATTATTGGCAATAATTATTTTCTCCATATTGTAATAGAGGGCAATTCATATAAACGGCAGAATTTCACTTTTAATCTATTTCCGGTGACTCCTGGTAGTATCAAGAGCAGCTTGGACGAAGATAGCATTACAATGTCTGTTATACACTTTGATCAAAAATTAAAACCTGAATACGTACCATATGATTTTGATGAATCGTCTGATAAAGATTTAAAAAACACGGTCAAGCGGCTGTTTAAGGAAATTGTCAACGTTCCCTCTGAAGTAAATATTGAGGTAGATCGTTCATTTTATTTCCCTAAAACCGAACTTGTAAGAGGCTTGGGCGATACCATTCATATAAGTGTATGGAAATCTGATGACATAGACAATCTACGCTCTGACCTCAGTTATTATTGGAGACAGATTGATACTGGCGGTTCAATGAACCCGCCAGCCGATAAACAACTTGATTTTGTAAAAAATGTCCCCGAACAGTCAATTAGTCCTGAAACAATTGGTAAATACTGGATAGGAGTAAGAATCTATGATGGGATAGAGTACTCCAAAGAGGATACGATCACGATTGAAGTTATTGATATTCCTGAATTGGAATTCATACCTCCTTTTATGAAGCCGTACGAAAAGATAAGTTGTTTTCAGTGGCTTGTTAATCCCAAAAAGTTCATCAGCTTGGACATCAATGATTCTATTACACTTGCCTTAGACAACTATCAGAATGAAAGCTGGGAACTTGAACCGGTGAAAGCTAAGTATTGGAGATTTGGTGAACCTGTACAATTGTCCGAAAACCCGTTGGAACTGGCTGGCAATATTAATCCAGACAGTAGTAAAACTATAAAGATAAGCGGAAAACTAAGACGTCATTCTACTGCAAAATACTTTTTTAGAGCCTCGTATCGAGGCGTGAAAACTAATACAAAATCTGTGAAGGTTAGAAAACCTTATGTCTTCTTTTTTGAAGACGTAAGTATTGGAACAGGGGTTTTTCTAAGAGCAGGTGCGCTTGGTTATCCTGAACGAAAGATGGTATCTTTTCCTTGGGAATTTTCTTTATATACCCCCATCGCTTACAGCCATATTGCTAACAGGTATATCTCCTTTGGAATGAGTGCTTTTGTGTTTCAAGGAGATTCAACAAGAACTTTTGATGAGAAAAGTGCTTTAGAGTTTTCCCTTAAAATCAATATTGGCAATAGGAATAAGAGTGGTAAGTTTAAATTCATTAAGGAATTTAATCAGTATTTTGAAATCAGTTATTTAACGGAATCT
>JAHDFX010000165.1:5218-14238 GCA_020627965.1 Saprospiraceae bacterium
CCCCTACATCTACCGATGTTCCAGACGCTAGAATTGGTGTCAATGCTCTTTGCTTTAGCATTGAAAATAAATACGTTGGTTTTGATATAGAGCCACTTAACCTATATTTCGATGTTAACGATCTCTGTAATGTCTTTTTACACAGTTCTATAAAAATAGACTTGGGACCAACACTTGAGGCAGGAGTTTATCCTGATTATATTCGTTATGATTGATTTTAAATTGGCTTCAACCCAAGCTCCCTCAAATACCGATTATGCTCCTCAGCACTCTCAGCGGCTTTCTTTTCAATTGCGGTCAACCGCTTGTTCACCTCTTTCAGATCGATCTTTTTCTCCGGTAAGGCGGTGCTGACATAACGTGATATATTCAGATTGAAATCATTTTTTTCGATTTCCTCCATGGATACCCTTCTGGCAAAACGCTCAATTTTCTCTTCTGGACGGTTTTGATAAGTCTCTACGATTTTTTGAATATCATTGGCTGCGCCATCTTTGCCATCGCGCAGGAAGTTTTGACGTTTACGTTTTTCATAGTGTTCGCTTGCATTGATGAATAATACATCATCAAACTTTTTACACTTTTTCAGGACAAGGATACATACAGGAATACCAGTGGAGAAGAATAGATTGGAAGGCAATCCTATTACGGTATCAATGTGATTGTCTTTCAATAATTTAGTTCTTATTTTTTTCTCCGCTCCTCCTCTGAATAGTACACCATGTGGTAAAATAATTGCCATTGTCCCTTCTTCCGCCAGGAAGTGAAAACCATGCAGTAAAAAAGCAAAATCCGCTGCCGACTTTGGTGCTAAACCATGACTTTTAAATCGAAAATCTTCGCCCATTTCTTCTGATGGCGTCCAGCGCAGACTAAAGGGAGGATTGGCGACTATAGCATCAAATTCCATTTTCTTGGCAGGATTCATTTCATTGAGTAAATCCCAATCATTCTTTAATGAATCGCCGTGAAAAATTTCAAACTCTGTATCCTTCACGCCATGCAGGAGCATATTCATCCGGGCTAAGTTGTAGGTCGTAATATTTTTTTCCTGCCCATATATTCTACCTATTCCATCCTTGCCGAGTTGCTTCCGAACATTCAAAAGCAAAGAGCCTGAACCACAGGCAAAGTCAAATACTCTATCTAATTTTTTCCGGAGTCCTGCACCAGGGTCCTGACTATCTAAGGCTACGATTTTGGAGAGGATCGTGGACAGCTGCTGTGGCGTATAGAACTCTCCTGCTTTCTTTCCTGAGCCTGCTGCGAATTTACCGATCAAATATTCATAGGCATCTCCGAGTGTATCACTATCTGTTGAAAAGTCGGCAATGCCTTCTGCTATTTTTGTGATGATGGTACTCAGCTTTTCATTTCGGGCGGTATAGACTTTACCGAGCTTTTCGGAATCCAGATTGATCTCTGAAAATAAGCCTTTAAAGTTGCTTGAAAAGGATTCTTCTTCTATGTACTTAAATCCTCTTTGAAGTGTACGCAATAGCTCTCCATTTTGCATACGAGCTAATTCGGAAATGCTGCCCCATAGATATTCCGGTTCGATAACATAGTGCACCTTCCTGCGCATTTGCTTTTCAAAGACTTCTACATTTGCTTCATTTTTATCGTACCATACAGAAAGCGGTGTTTGCCTGTCTTCCTTTTCCAGTACTGGATAATCAGCGCCTAATTCCTTTTTTACGGCGGTTTCGTAGTTGTCGGACAGGTAGCGTAAAAAGAGAAAGGACAGCATATAATCGCGGAAGTCATCCGCATTCATGGTGCCTCGTAATTCGTTGGCTATTGCCCAGAGGGTTTGTCCTAATTTATCTTGTTGTTGCTTTGTAGTCATACTGCTTACTTATGCGAAGTTAAATTTGGTATCGAGAGAATCCATTATTTCTATAATAAGATCTTTGTCTGGCTGAGCTAAAAAAGAAGCCTTTGGGTTATAATATTCATGACACCTTGCATTTATAATATCTGTTTTAGAACTCCAATCCGGAAAGTTCATTTTCTCGAGTACATAGCTAAACCTGGGTTTCCCTTGAAAAGAACTAACTGTTTCCAATAATTGCCTTAGAAAGATAAAATGCTGAAAATGGAATTCTTTGTTTACAATAGCTTCCTTTAGTAAGTCAACCAGTGTTAAATGATAGAAAAAACTTCCCTTTTTGGTTGATTTTAATTTGTAACCTTCCTCAGTCTTTTCAAGGATTCTAGTGATATATTTGTTTTCCATATCACCGTTTTCTTTTCTTTTCTTAAAAACAGCTGAATTATCTCCTTTCCTTAGCCAGCTTTCTAAAGTTGAAAACAAACCGGCATGGTGTGTTGTGACTATAACTTTGGTCGTATCAATTTTTTCTTTAAAAAGGTCTAGCAGTAAACGAGCTGTGTTAAAGATATTATTGTCATCAAGACTGGAAACTGGATCATCAATAAAAATATATTCTTCTTGATCCTCAATTAGACTCTCAACTTCAAACAAAGTTAAAAACCAGCACCATACAAAAATCCTTTCTTCACCTCTTGAAATTTTTATATTTGTATCTGAATCTTCTGGATTAAAAAAAGAGACCGACCTCCAGCCTAGCTCTGGATTGTCGTCTTGGATATAATTGAATTTGAAGTCATAAGTAATAGAATAATATTGCAGCTTGTTATAGACTTTTTCTTCTGCCGCTATGTATTGATGGAAATCGTTAAGTGAACTAGGTTGAATATTCAATTCAATTGCTTCGTTATCCCAAATAAATAAATCTTCACTGTATGCATTGAAATAAACCCCTTGATGTGAATCATCTTCCTGTTTTAAAGAATCTTTTAAATTAACAGATAAACGAGTTTTACCAGTTCCATTAAAAGCATAGATCAGAAAAATATTTTGCTTCGCTTCGACTATTTGGCTAGAAATTTCAGATAAGGTCATAATTCTATTTAAGGTTTGGAAATAATTGCTGCATTAAGCCTTTTTTATGCTCCTTTAAAGCTACTATCTTTTCGGATTGGGCAACTATCATGTTATCAAGGAAGGAAAGGCAATCGGCTATTTTTCGTTGTTCTGGAATAGGGGGCAAAAATATTTTTGAGTCTAAAATGATTTTATTTGAACTATGGCGAACCGTAGACCCTGTAGCAGTATTCTTAATTCTATTATGAAATGATTCCGTTAGAAAAAAGTAAAGAAGGAATTCTATCTCTACTTTTGGTGATGGAAGAACTTTGGCAATTCGTTGATTTAGTAATGCTTCTCCATCTTTTTCTTTCATCAAAATAGGTTTCCCAAGCAATTCGCAAGATGGTGTCAAATCTGTTAAAAGCAACATCAAATCACCGCTTTTACATATATATTTTGAATCTACATTTTCTGAAGTGAACTTTGAATTTCCTGAGTTAAAATTCGCACGACCTTCAGATGTAAAGTTTTTTGGCATCAAGAGCTTTTTACCTTCGCGAGTAAAATGTTTACTTTTGAAAGGATATCCGGAAAGTAAGCCTATAATATCATTTAGACTAGTATAATTCCATGAATTTCCAAACTCAGAAAACCGCAGTTGCGGAACACTTTCCCTTTCAGTAGGGAAAAGTTGTTGAAGCAAGCCTTTTTTATGGGCTTTTAGGGCTTCGATTTTCTCACTTTGTGTTTGTATTAGATTATCTAAGGAGGTGAGGGTGTTGGCTATTTTTTGTTGTTCATTAGGTTCCGGAATCTCAATTTCTAACTTCTCTAATTGGCTTGAATATAGATGAACAACTGTATTACCTTGTGCTATTTTTGCAATTTCTCGTTTTTTCGCATTATTCAAATAGTATGACAAAAAAATACCATTGAGATTGGAACGAATTATATTTATGTCTCCACCCAACGCAATATCTTTTCCTGTAACACAAGAAGCTGTTGCTATGTCCTCTTGAGTTTCTCCTGAAGAGGGAATTATTACATCATTTTCGTGGCTAAGAACAAGTTTTTCTATTGGTAAATTTGTTTTAGAAATCACGGTATCAATGACCTCGTTATAATGAGTGTATAATTCTCCATAGCGTATGCAAGGTTGAGTCCCGTCACTTGTTATATCAGATTTAGATATACCCTTTCCTTTGGAAAAGGAAGCTAAATTACCCAGTAAGTCCACCTTCCACTCCCCATCCTTCTCAAACTCAGAAAACCGAAGTTCAGGCACCAACTTGATATGTCCCTTTTCCTTACTCATAAGCGTCCAATCCTACTATTTTCCGCCCTTCGGCGTGTTTTTTCAATAAAGGCATTAAGTCTTCCATCAATGCCTCTTCTTTTAATCGTCTATCATTCCAGCCCAATCCCAAAGGAGCTAAGAGATCCGTTAATTTTTCACCATCAAAGATCATTCTGTCCATGATCTTCTCTACAAACAAGTTTAGGCTTTCATTTTCAATACCATGCTTTTCAGCCATAGCACCTAGTTCATTCGCTGATTTTTCTGCTTTGAACTTTATATAACCCTGCTTGATTTCTTCGACCGTCCTCCCCTTACCTGTTTCCAGTGTATTGATGTAAGCCACTATATCATCCCGCTCTTCCATCATGTTGGCACTAGAGCTTAGGATATTGATCAGTTCGGCACGAGTCATCTTCTGTTTAGTAGGTTGATCTTGGGTGTATCTGGCGATCAGCCCCATAATATAATCGTAATCAATCACCGCAGAAGAGAACAGAACAAACTCAAAATCCAATTGTTGAACTTCGGGAGGAATATGTTCACCTCCTTTATCCAGTCTGGCTTTTATTCGTTTGGCTGTATCCAGATATGCCGATTTGAATGAACGCAGGCTATCTTCCGGCAGGAGTTCTTCAATAGTTTCGTTTTGTTCTTCATTCAGGTCGGTATATTGGTCTAGTTGAGTCTTTAGTCTTTGTACCTCTTTAAATTTTTTGATAAAGCCTGCTCTTGCTATATTTCCTTTAAGATTCGGTACTTGTTCTGCCTTAGGTTCCAATCCCTGAGATTTCATAAACTGATCCAATTCTCCAATAGCTTTTTCGTATTTTTCTAGTACTATAGGCGCAGCATCTACCAGCCAGATTTTTTTAGGATTATCCGTCTTAATACCTGAGAACATGGCAATAGCTTCATCTACAGCTGCTTCCTGCTTGCGAAAATCCAGAATATTTCCGTAAGGCTTGGTGTGGTTCAGAATCCGATTGGTTCGGGAAAATGCCTGAATCAGACCGTGATGCTTCAAGTTCTTATCTACGTATAAGGTGTTTAGGTATTTGGAATCAAAACCCGTCAAAAGCATATCCACCACGATCATTACGTCTATTTTGTTTTTATGCGGGTAGTCTGCATTAGAATATTTCTGGTCTTTTATTCTTTGCTGTACATCTTGATAGTATAAGTCAAATTCGTTGATTCTGTGGTTGGTTCCGTATTGCTGATTATAGTCGGCAATGATGGCTTTGAGTGCTTCCTTTTTTACATTTGGTTCTTCTTCATTATCTTTTTTTTCCTGTAGCAGATCTTCCTGAATTTGTTTGATGTCTTTATTCCCTTCAGCCGGCGGCGAGAACACGCAGGCAATATTTAAAGCTTGATAATCATCCTCCTCCTGTAGTTTTTTGGCTTGCAATTGTTTGAACAGGTCGTGATAATAAATAGCGTCATTGATAGAAGCAGTTGCCAGTATTGCATTAAAGCGTCTTGAATTAGTAGCAGCATTATGTTTGTCTATAATTGCATTTGCAACAGCTAATTTGTGTTTGCCGCTTCCTGTATTTACAGCAGCATCGGGTTTGAAATAATCAATATGGAAACGCAATACATTTTCGTCATCAATGGCATGACTAATGGTATAAGCATGTAGCTCCTGCTGGAAAACATCTTCGGTCATTTTATAAGAGGCATCTTCCCCTTCAATTGTTTTATAGGTAGCATTTTTTTCAAAAATAGGTGTACCTGTAAAGCCAAATAGCTGGGCATTGGGGAAGAACTCTTTAATTGCCTTATGATTGTCTCCAAACTGTGAGCGGTGACATTCATCAAAAATAAACACGACCCTTTTATCGTGCAGTAGTTTTAATCGCTCTTTAAAAGTAACCCTCCCCTCATTCTTTTTACGCTTATTCCGCTTGCTATTTTCGTCCAGTGCTAAACCTAATTTCTGGATGGTCGTCACAATGACTTTATCCGCATAAGCTGTAGATAACATCCGCCGGACTAATGTTTCCGTATTGGTGTTTTCCTCCACACAGCCTTCCTGGAACTTATTAAACTCCTGGCGAGTTTGGCGATCCAGGTCTTTCCTATCTACGACAAAGAAGCATTTTTCAATATCAGGATTGTCTTTTAATAGTGTAGAAGCTTTGAAAGAAGTCAGTGTTTTTCCACTTCCTGTGGTATGCCAGATGTAGCCGTTCCCTCTATTTTGTTGGATGCAATCTACAATAGCTTTTACCGCATATATCTGATAAGGTCGCATCACCAGCATCTTTTGCTCCATAGCAACCAAGACAATATAACGGCTTATCATTTGCCCCAGCGAACACTTGCCGAGAAAAGCATCCGCAAAATCATATAAATTATGAATCTTGCGATTGTCCTCTTTTGCTAATTCATAGACGGGAAGGAATTGTTCCTCTGCATTAAAACTAAAGTGTTGATTATTATTATTGGCAAAATAGAACGTCCTGCTTTCATTACTTACTATAAATAGTTGCATAAAACAAAGCAATGAATTGGTAAAGCCATTACCCGGCTCGCTTTTATAATCAACGACCTGCTGCATGGCTTTTCTTGGGCTGACCTCTAAAGTCTTCAGTTCAATCTGTACTACAGGAAGACCATTAATCAGCAGAATTATATCGTACCGATGAAAGCTATTATTAGTATTAATGCGTAGTTGATTGATGACTTCAAAATCATTTTTGCACCATTCTTTAATATTTACAAGGGTATAGTGTAGAGGTGTTCCATCTTCACGCACAAAGGTATTGCGTTGCCGCAGGTAATTAGAAGTCCTAAAAACATCAGGATTAACGATTTCCTGCCTAAGCCTGTCGAATTCAGAATCGGAAAGATTAACTCTGTTCAAGGCATTAAACTTGTCACGAAAGTTTTGTTCCAGGGCGTTTCTATCTCTTATATCGGGGCGATAGGTATATTTTAAGTCCGTTAATCTACTGATTAGTTTGTTTTCTATTTGGCTTTCTTTGGTCATCAAATTCCTTGTCAACGTTTTATTCTATTGATTGTCATTTGACAAGTTAATAATTTAATCCAATTTTCACATAATTCAGGTCTGATTATTAATGCTGGACAAGTGATTTCTGAAAGATTTTTTTTGCTTTGTGCAAACCTTATTAAAGCAAAGGTAAAAGAGTTCTCCCCGAAAAAGCCCCACTCACTCGTCCCTCAATCATCAACTTCAAATAAACATGATAATTCGGTAAATTGGTTAAATCCATAGCGTCAAATTCAGGATACATTTCTTTGGCAATAAACGGCGCATCTCGAGGACCAATACGGAATGAGATCAGCGTACCCACATTACCGATAATAGCATTCCGAATATTGGTATCTAGTTGGTCAATATACTGATGAGCCATGACGAGTCCGACTTTATACTTTCGTAACTCTGACAACAAAGTATCCATACTATTCCCTGCTGAGAAATTCTGAAATTCATCAATGTAGATCATGTAAGGTTTACGCTGATTTTCTGGAATATCTGCCCTTGAAAAGGCGGCTAAACCAAGTGAAGTGATAAACAAAGAGCCAATGATCCGGGCAGCATCTTCTCCAATAATCCCTTTGGATAAATTCACCAGTAATATCTTTCCTTCATCCATAGCATGACGGAGTGAAATGCTCTTTTGTGGTGGTTCCACAAATATCTGTTTAATCGTTGGATAAGATAGGAAAGCTCCCGTCTTTGATAGGATAGGAGCTAAGGCATCATCTCGATAGCGATAAAATTCTTTCTTCCAGAAATTGAGTACATCTTGGCTGGTGATATGTCGCTGGCACTGCTTACGATAAATTTTATCGTTCAAAAGCCTAGGAATATCACGAAATGATGCCTGCGGCTGGTCTAGTAAGGTTAGAATAATGTATCTCAGTAGATGCTCTATTCTTGATCCCCAAGCGTCTTTAAACATATGTTCAAACACAGACAGGATACCCGCAGCTAGTAATGGACGTTTCGCTTCAGCCACTCGCCTTATCGGATTATAGCCATAAGGCTGGTCTGGGTCAGTAGCATTAACATAAATCACATTGTTCTTTTGATGTTCTGGAATTGACTGGTATACGGACTCTACTAGGTCACCGTGAGGGTCGAGTAATGCCATTCCACGACTATAATGGATGTCCTGTTGAATCATATTCTTCAACATGGTTGTCTTCCCTGTTCCGGTTTTACCTATGATGTAGCTATGGTAAAGCCTATCTGCCTGGTAGATTCCTACTGGCTTTTTACTATTTCTAAAGTTTGATTCTGCAAAGAAAGTAACATCTGGATTGTGCATAGTATTCAAGCTGATTAGCGGATAATCGCTTTACACTCGAATAGCTATTGAATCGTTTTAAGCAAGTTCTAATTTCTTAACTCGTTGGTTGAGCGTCTTGAGTTGATGGTCTTTTTCCTGAATATCTGACTTGATTTCTTTGATGTCTTTTTTGATGGTCGTAAGGTTGTTTTCAACAATACCCAGACGGATATTGATGACTTTGATTTCTTCTGAGTCTTGTTTCTGTACCTGCTGAATTTCTTCCACTTTATGAAGAATACCTGCCTGTCCTTCGGCTAATATTTTGATTTTATCATCAAAGCGTTCACTGAGAATGCTGAGATAATTCTTGATTTCGTCTGACATATTAAACAGTATATACTACAAATTTCTGTGAATCAACTGATGCCCTGACTCCGATGAAAGGTTGCTGTGCGACCTTTCCACTGCGCTTCAACTTACCTTTTCTCGTTAGGCAGGGCATCTGACTTTATCCACAGGTGTTTTGCTTTTGTAATAATTATTTTTGTAAAAG
>JAHDFX010000166.1 GCA_020627965.1 Saprospiraceae bacterium
TAAAATTAACGCTTATTACGAAAAAGCCTTTGCTGGTGCAAAAAAAGCGCTTGGCGAAGCAAATATTTATCAAGTAAAAATTTAACTCCGCAAATAAGACAATTTTCGTATACGCCCAACATCAATACTTATAAAAGCTAAGAATCAACCTCAATAAAAAAATACTTAATCAAGCCGTCTATCTTCTGTTAAATTAACATTAACAAGACCTTCAAAAGGTAACATTTACTTAAACTGGCATTAAGCTCCAATTTATAACATAGACCTACTTTTGTACTTGTAAATTGGATTACCTTAAATTAATTCACAAAATCAAGACATGAGTCAAAAAATTAAAAATCTCCTTTTGCTAGTAGGAGTAATCGCAATGAGTTCTTTACTTTTCACCGCTTGTCAAGATGACGATACAGGTGGCGATGATCCTGTTGATCCTACTGATTGCATCAAGCACAGTACAAACATCACTGCAGATGAGACATGGACTGCGGATCAGTGCCATATTCTTGCTGGTCGTATTTCTGTTGAAGCAGGTGCTTCCCTGACTATCATGCCAGGTACCGTTATTAAAGGTGAAGCTGGTACAGGTCCTAACGCAACTGCACTTGTAATCGCTCGCGGTGCAAAATTAATGGCTGAAGGTACTGCTGCTGCTCCAATTATTTTCACTTCCATTGCTGATGAGATTTCGACAACAGATATTACAGCTGGTAATTTCGCTAGTCCAAACCTTGATCCAGACATCAATGGTCTTTGGGGTGGATTGATCGTTTTGGGTAATGCTACTATTTCAGCTTCAAATGACAATGATGAAGATGTAAGCGAAGTTCAGATCGAAGGGATTCCTACTTCTGACACAAATGGTCTATATGGAGGTAATGATGACACGGACAATTCTGGTGTAATTACTTACGTCTCTGTTCGCCACGGTGGTTCAAATATCGGTGAAGGCAATGAGATCAACGGTATTACACTTGGTGGTGTTGGTTCAGGAACTACTATTGACAACGTTGAGGTTGTAGCCAATCAGGATGATGGTATCGAGTGGTTCGGAGGAACAGTAAGCGTTACTAATGCTGTAGTTTGGAATGCTGGTGACGATGCTATAGACACTGACCAAGCTTGGGCAGGTACATTAGACAACTTCGTTGTTATTACACCTACTAATAGCTGCTTCGAGTTAGACGGTCCTGAAGGTACTTATGTCGCTCGCCATACTATCACGAATGGTTCTGTTGTTGCTGGCAACATTAGTGCTGATGCTTCTTTAATTGATACAGATAACAGCACACCTGTTGATATGTCAAATGTTCACTTCCTTGCTCCTTTAAAAAATGATAATGATGCATGGTTGACGTTCACAGATGATGAATTAGACAACACTACTTTCAGCAATATTACTTTTGAAGTTACTCAGGCTGAATTGGGTAACCTAATGGAAGATGGAACCAATGGTTTACCAGTTGGTATCCTTAATGGCAGTACTCCACAAGCTGATGTTTCTGGTTTCAATTGGACCTGGGCGTCAAGAGGTGGTGCATTAAACGGATTATAAACCATTACCAAGTTTACAATAAAATCAATTTATAATTGAGAGGTGGAACGATTCATAAAATAATTATATGAGTCGTTCCACTTTTGGTGTCTTGAAAACCAATCTTTTTTTGAACCCTATTAGTTGTCAATCTCGTTTACTTATTTAATTAATTAAAGTTTACAAAACACATAGATGAAGCATTTTATAGTTTTTACATTCGTGATGCTGACAAGCTTGATAGCTTTTGCTGAAGATGGCATCGTGCGCGGAACATTAATAGATGATGAAACTGGTGAACCATTAATGTATGCCAATGTATTAGTCGAAGAGCTTGGTACAGGCACAGTAACCGACCTTGATGGTATGCTTTCCCTTGAACTACCTTCTGGCACCTATACTTTGAAACTATCCTACGTTGGTTATCAAGACCTTACTATCGAGACAGTAGAAGTTAAAAACGGTGAAATCAATGTACTCGGTGATATCCGAATGAAAGAAGCTGGTGGTGTAGGATTGGAAGAAGTTGTTGTTCAAGCTAAAGCCATTAGAACAACCGAAGGTGCCATTATGAGTATTAAAAAGAAATCACCTGCTATGCTTGATGGTATTTCTTCTTCTCTGATCAAGCTCACCGGTGATGCTAATGCTGTAGAGGCTGCAAAACGGGTAACAGGAGTTTCTATTGAAGGTGGAAAATATGTGTATGTACGTGGTTTGGGTGATCGCTACTCCAAAACTACCTTAAACTCTGTAGATATTCCCGGACTTGATCCAGACAGGAATAGTATTCAAATGGATATTTTTCCTACTGCTTTAATGAATAATCTTATCGTTAGTAAGAATTTTACAGCAGATATGCCAGCTGATTTTACAGGTGGTTTATTGAATATTGAAACTAAAGATTTCCCTGAAGAAAAAATTGTTTCCGCCTCTATAAGTCTTGGCTACAACCCTGCCATGAATCTGAACAGTGATTTCCTGACTTATAAAGGCGGGAGTACTGATTTTCTTGGCTTTGATGATGGTAGCAGAAGTTTGCCTACAGGTGCAGATGCAGCAATAGTTCCGACACCGATCTCTGCGATTACGGGTCAATATACAGAGCAAGAAGTCAATAATTTCGTCTCCGGCTTCGATCCTAACATGGCGAGTGAAAAGCGAACCAGTTTTCTGGATTATAGTGCCAGTGTTTCTTTAGGTAACCAAATTCAACTTGGTCAGGAAAATGAAGGCGAGCAGGATAAAGGTACACTGGGTTACATCTTCTCTTTGTCATACAAAAATGATTACACCTATTACGACGATATATTTTACGGAGAATATCAACGTCTATCTGACAATAATATTTACGAACTCAATTATGCCAATACTCAGGAAGGACAAATTGGCGAGCATAGTGTGTTGGTTGGTCTGTTGGGAGGTATTGCTTATAAAAAAGCTGCTTCTAAGTACCGCCTGACAGCTATGCATTTACAAAATGGAGAAAAGCGTGCTGGTGCATTTGACATTGACAATAATGGTGATGCCGTTGGGCAATCTGGTTTCGTTGCTCTTTCCAACAATCAGGAATATAATCAACGTTCATTAACCAACTTACTGATTAATGGTACGCATAAATTCGGAAAAACATGGGAACTGGATTGGCGTTTATCTCCAACCCTCTCTACTTCCAATGACCCAGATATTCGCAGAGCTGCCTTTTCAGGGAGTTCTTCTCTAGTTAGCCCCGGTGAAGGTGGTAATCCGAGCCGTATTTGGCGTTCATTGAGTGAATTCAATCAGGTAGTTAAAACAGACTTAACGAAAAGCTATAAATTTATAAATAGAAAAGCCAAACTAAAATTTGGTGGACTTTATACCTTTAAAGAAAGGGATTACGAAATTTTGCAATTTGATGTTCAGTTCTTTGGTGGTTCTCAGGAGTTTCCAACGGGCAACTTTAATGATATTTTAGCACCGGAAGTTATCTACCCTACTGGCAACGTCTATATACAGTCTGGTAATATTTCTCCCAACCCTAATGCTTATAATTCTACAGCTTCTAATGCAGCTTTATACCTGTCTAATGAAGCAGAGGTGCTTCCTAACTTAAATGTTATTTTAGGGCTTCGTGCCGAGAAATACGTACAACGTCACACAGGTCGGGACATTCTCTTCGCTCAAGGGAATAATGGCAACAACCTGGATAAAGAAAAAGTGTTAGATGCACTAGACCTCTTCCCGTCAGCTAATCTTATCTACTCGCTTTCAGAGGATATGAATATTCGTGCAGCCTTCTCTAGAACTATTGCACGTCCATCTTTCAAAGAATTGTCTTTTGCTCAAATCATTGATCCGCTTTCTAGTCGTATTTTTAACGGAAGTTTATTCACTTACCCCGACTGGGATGGAAATCTGGAGGAAACCCGTATCAATAATTTCGACCTGCGTTGGGAGCTCTTTCAAAGTGGAGGGCAAATGTTTTCAGTCAGTGGATTCTACAAAACATTTGACAAACCTATTGAACTGGTGCGTATCCCTACGCAACAGACGGGTTCTGAGTTCCAGCCTCGTAACGTAGGTGATGGTCAGTTGTATGGAGTAGAGCTTGAAGCAAGAAAGAGCCTCGCTTTTATTGCTACCAGCCTCCAAAATCTGAGCTTCAATATGAATGTTACATTGGTAGAATCTCAAATAGAAATGACCGACACAGAGTTCAATTCTCGTCAAAACTTTGAACGTGAAGGAGAAGTTATTGAGCAGACACGCGATATGGCAGGGCAAGCTCCGTTTGTTGTCAATGCAGGACTGACTTACCAAAATCCGACTGCCGGTATCAATGCTGGTCTGTTCTATAATATAAAAGGTCAAACATTGGAGATTATTAGTTCAGGTCTATATCCTGATGTATACCTTCAACCTTTCAATAGTTTGAATTTCACGTTCAATAAACGATTGGGCGAAGATCAAAAAACTACACTTGATTTCAAAGTATCCAACATCCTGAATGATAATATGGAACGCATTTTTTCTTCTTATAATGCAGAAGATCAGGTGTTCAGCAGATTCAATCCGGGTATATCTTTCAGTGTAGGACTTAGCCACCAATTCTAAGAAGCTAATTCTATTGTGTTAAGGTCTGGAGCTCTCGTAGTTTCAGACCTTCTTTTTTTAGCATATGCTATAACAATACGGAGTATTGTATAAAGAACAGGCTCCATAAGTGCCAGGACTGAATTAGCCGGAAAAAGGCCAGCTTGTATGGTCGCTTATTGATTCCAGTTTGTCAATAAGTTCTTGTAATTGATCCAATTGAAGATGAAGTTCTGTATAGCAAGCAATGGCTTTTTTCTCTAAGTCATCCTGCGCTTGAATCTGTTTCACAATTGATTGAATTTCCTCTATTTTAGCATAAATGTCATTCACAAAACTGGTTGATCGGGTGGCTATATCAGTCTGTGCTTTATAGTGAATAGCTGATGCTCCAATATCTTTAAATTGCCTGATATTTTTCAAGACCTGATTTTGATGACGGACACCTGCCGGAATAAAATATTGATGACAAACATCCACTAATATCTGCGCTTCCAGTAAATGCTGACTGATATAATCCTGTAATCTGACCTCTCTCCTTAGTATGATTTCACCTTCATTAAGTACCGGTTTTAATACCGTTTTGGCTGTGCTATCCAGGTATGTATTTAGTGCTTCGGGTATATTTTGTGAAAAACCTTTTACTCGTTTATTCACTTCAGCCTCCCAATCGGTTGTAACTTTTTCATGCTGTAGAATGACTGGTTTGGCTGTTTTCACCAATTGGCGTAAAGCCTTTAATAAAGCCGCATCTTTTTTTAGTTTCTTCTTCTCAATTAATTCCTCTACTGTTTTTTTGAATTGTATAAGTTGGTCAGCTACTATTGTATTGAGAACCGTCATAGTAGCCGCAGTATTCTGAGAAGCACCAGCCAGTCTAATTTCCAGTTTGTCACCAGTATAGGCAAGCGGCGCTGTTCTGTTCATATCGGTATTGCCCATGAGTAGGCTTGGTATTTTACTATGAATATCCTGTTTGAGTGCCTGCTTTTTTTCTTCACTGTCCAGCCATTCATCTCCCAGTTTTTCAATATCATTTAAAACACTTTCCAACTGTTGTCCTATATATACAGCGATCATAGCAGGTGGCGCTCCGTCTGCTCCAAGTCGATGTTCATTCCCTGCCGACATCAGGCTTGCATATAATAAAGGCGCATGGCTATTAATGGCATTGAGCGTATTGACTAAAAAAGTCAGGAACAAAATATTTTTACGTGGTGTTTCTGCTGGTGCCAATAAGTTTTTACCCGTATTCGTATATAACGACCAGTTGTTATGTCGGGCAGAGCCACTCATTCCCTTGAAGGGTTTTTCATGCAATAAGACTCGTAAACCATGTTTTTGTGCAATGTTTTGCAAAATATCTGTCAGGAGCTGATTGTGGTCTACCGCCAAATTAGCCACCTCAAAGGAAGGCACTATTTCGTATTGCCCGTGTCCCATTTCATTATGACGAGTATGTAAAGAAATACCTAATTCATGGGCTTTCTGCTCTACTTCTGACAAGAAATTTTGAATGTGTGCAGGAATAGCGCCAAAGTAATTCTCAGTACTTAATCGGTTTTTATAACAAGGTTTTCCAAAAAGTGTACGCTGAACAGCTTTCAGGTCGGGGCGTTCTTGATATACAGACTCATCCACCACATAAAACTCCTGCTCACACCCCAATACTGGTTTTACTTTATTGATATTTCTATCAAAATACTGACCAACCGCTACTGCTGCTTTGTTCAGGTATTCCTGCGACCTTAATAAAGGCGTTTTATCATCAAAAGCTTGTCCCGAGTAATCTGTAAAAACAGTAGGAATGCAAAGCGTTTTCATCTCGCCTATCTCCATTATGAAAGGTGGTGAAGTTACATCCCAAGCCTTTAAACCTCTTCCCTCAAAGGTAGAACGTGCACTCCCCGAAGGCAAAGTTCCTACTCCGGGTATACGCTTTATCAATTCTTCTCCTTTAAACTGTTCCAGCATCTTTCCGTCTTTTGACCGGAAAAAAGTTTGATATTTTTCTGCTGTCTTTCCTGCTGTAGGATGCATCCAGAGCGTATAATGATGTGCGCCTTTATCTAAAGCCCAAGTCTTCATAGCTGCGGCCAATTGTTCTGCCAATTCAGGCTCCGGAGCTTTTCCCCATTCTATAGCTTCACGAATAGCTTTATAAGCAGATTCGGAAAGGTACCGCTGCATGTTCGTTTTATTGAAAACATTACAGGCAAAGTAAGATGAGATATTATTTGTTTCGGTTGAATGTTGCAATTGTTTTAATATTAAAATGGTTGGACTAAGCCCCAAACCACATTATTAAATATTTTTTATATCGACAAAAATACGTCACTTAAGCCCCAAAAGTCAAAATTTTTTAAAAATTTTAATTAAAAATCACCTTAAAGGTAATTTTTAATTAAAATTTTTCATTTTTATTGAAACAAATAAGCTAACTTTGCAGTATCATTAATTATACTCATAAAAAGTATAGCATTCATTTATCTCACAAATATTTAAAACATGTCTGCAGCAAAATTAGAATACATCTGGCTTGATGGTTACGAGCCAATGCAAAATCTACGTAGTAAAACCAGAATAGCGAGAAACTTTAGTGGCAAATTGGAAGATTGCCCTATCTGGTCTTTCGATGGTAGTTCTACCCGACAGGCAGAAGGTGGTTCTTCAGATTGCTTATTGAAGCCAGTAGCCATCTTCCCCGATCCTGATCGTAAAAATGGCTATTTAGTCATGACCGAGGTTTTAAATCCGGACAGCACGCCACATATCAGTAATGGTCGTGCCACAATTGATGATGATGATAATGATTTCTGGTTTGGTTTTGAGCAAGAATATTTCTTATGGAATCCTGATACGAATAAGCCATTAGGTTTTCCAGCCGATGGTTATCCAAACCCACAAGGACAGTACTATTGTTCAGTAGGTGCGGCTAATGCTTTTGGCAGAGAGATCGTGGAAGAACACTTAGACTTATGTCTGGAAGCAGGTATCAATGTAGAAGGTATCAATGCTGAAGTAGCAGCGGGTCAGTGGGAATTCCAAACTTTTGCAAAAGGCGGTAAGGCAGCAGGAGATCACACCTGGGCGGCTAAATATTTATTAGAAAGGACAGCTGAGAAATACGGCGTTAGTATTAATTATCACTGCAAACCTGTTCTTGGCGACTGGAATGGTTCTGGAATGCATGCCAACTTCTCCAATACTTTATTGCGTACATGTGGAGATCAGGAAACCTATAATTCAGTTTGCGAAGCTTTTGCATCTAAGGAAATGATTGATGCCCATATTGCAGTATATGGACCCGACAACCATTTAAGACTGACTGGTCTGCATGAGACACAGGCTATTGATAAATTTAGCTATGGTATTTCTGATCGTGGTGCTTCTATTCGTATTCCTATTGCTACAGTTGAGAGTGGCTGGAAAGGCTGGTTAGAAGATCGTCGCCCGAATTCAGCGGCTGACCCTTACAAGGTAGCAGGTAGAATTATTAAGACAGTAAAAACTGCTAAAATATTGACTCCTGCATAAAATAAAGTTTTCAAATAGATTTATAAAAAAGAGGGTTTTTGCTTTTGCAAAAACCCTCTTTTTTATATTTATGGACATTTTTTACTTTTTCCAGCCACCATAACCGACTTTAAGGTCATAAATTTCTTTAAAGCCTTCTTTCTTTAGAATTTTAGCAGCTTTTGCACTCCGAACACCACCTGCACAATAAACCATGACTGGTTTATTCTTATCTAATGCAGATAATTGTTGAGCAAAATCAGCATCATGATAATTAATATTGAGGCTCCCCTCGATCATTCCGCTACTGACTTCCTGTGGCGTACGAACATCAAGGATTTGCTCGTCGGGCAATTCTTCTATTTTTGCTTTAAAAGCTGCTGCATCTATACGTTCTATAGTAGCTTTTAATTCTTTAGATTGATCTGTCTTTGTACTTGTTGGTGATTTACAAGAACAGACTATTAGTAGTGATAAAATTACAATAGTTCTCATAGTATTTAGTTATTCCTCATTTTTCCACTAAAGTATCGGACGTTTTCCAGTTTTTCCAGTACAATTTCTATGTACTCTCCATTTGGAGATTTTACCCGATCCTTCTTTTTTCCTTCTAATACTGCATTCGAATATTCTTCATTAGAAGAAAGCGTCGTGATAATACCATTTTTATAATGAATATAATACCAGTCGTCACTTGGAGAATCAATATACATAGTCATTGAATGATTTGTACTTAACATCTTAACTTCAAATAAACAATTAACTATTTTTTCAACTGGTCTTCCATTTATAGAACTGATACCAACTGCTTTACTGGTAAAAGAATAAGTATTTTCATTCCACTTTAGGGGCAATTTACTAAAGAAGAATGGAAACTCATTTTCTTTAGGTAATGTGATATACAGAGTATTGTTATAGTCTTCGATTAGTTTTGTCAGTTTTTTATTGTCTTCGATAAACTCTGCCATCGACTGTTCTATATGATTATCAGAAACTTCAATATCAGGCAATTCATCACCAAAGCCATATAGATCTGTAGCTATAATGGTCAATAGTTTTTCGGGCAGCGGTATATCAAGCCCTGCAACCAGATCAAACTTGGCTATTCCATTTTTGATCGTGGCAACTCCCGCTGTTTTCATACCAATATCTCCTTTAAAGCCTTCATCAAAGTTATATTGCCCTTGCGTAGTTACTTTTCCAGTTGTTTCATCTACTTTGAGTATGTTTCCTCTTCGCTCTCCCATAATTACTTTACTGGAGTCGCCAAAAACAAATTCTTTGCTACCCTTTACATGCTTCAATACACCAGATGCATTGAATATCTTGGTATCTCTCCTGCGTACAGGCATTCCCATTACTGTCGGATATACATGAGCAGAATCTGAATTGACAAATAAGCCAACATGTAATTTTGACCCTTGAATATTTTTAGGTTCATCATAAGCAATCGCCACATTTTTACGATCTACTTTGCTCTCTATAGAAAACCAGCCCGAACGTGGGATATTGGGTGAATTGATTCGTGCATGACCTTTAAAAGTAAGGTTTTTATCATCTGCACGAAGTTTTACACTACCTTGAAACAAAATTTTATTATCGATCAGAAATTTATCTTTTTCACGAACGGGTCCACTACCAAATGTCACATATTCCTTTTTACCTTTTTTCTTTCTGACCACAATATCATTGAATAGAATTTCCTGCTCCTGTCCAGCTACCTCATAAGCATAAGAACCGCTCGCTTTATAATTATTTCGGCCATTAACTTTTACTTTAGCACGAACAATTTTGTGATAACGATTTTCGGTATTGGCGACTATAGTTGCATTTTCTAAGGCATCCATATTTGCTTCTGCCCGGATATTCAAGTTCTTATTTTCTTCATCCAGATAAACCATAGCATCCGCTACTTTTATATGATCTACACCTTCTACTTCAAGTAGGTTGTTTTTCAAATCATAAACACCACTCTGTGCCTGAAAGATCAGAGAATCCTGTTTGGGATGAATAGATAAAAACTCTCCTTTTTTACCTGATTTAGAAGCGAATATAACCTTCTCATTCTTCATATCCCAGGTAAACTGGTCCATGGAAGTTTTATACTGGTTGTAAGGCATTTCTGTAGAAATCTCATCCGAGTTTTTTTCAAAAACCCCCATTTGGCTTTCAAAGTCAAGGCTAGTCTTTACATTTTTTGTATTAAATGCCAACTGTCCTTCTTCTATAGCTTTGATACTTAGGTCGGCGGTGTCTGCATCTACACCATTAAAACCAAATAACAGCTTGCGAGAACTCATAGTTGCATCATCCCAATCCAGCGTTCCTGAACCATAGAGACCACCTGGTGTCAATACCAGATCTCCATCTAGTAGTTTTTCATTATTGAAGAAATTGAAAGGTACATCGTCTGATTTTATGTACATACTATCTTCATATGGCGCCCAATCTACAAAAACATCTGTAGCATTTACCTCAGGATATTCGACTCCGCTTCTGCGCTCTTCTATATTAAAAGTACGTGCTTCAGCCTTCATTTGCTCTGGCAAGAAAACGATACTATCTGACTCCATAGAGGAATTGATATAATTTAATTTCCCATTCCCCAATAGTCCTGTCCCATTCAGCGTTATGTTGTTATTATATGTTCCGACGCCTCCTTTTTTCCTATTATAAGCCGGAAAACCTCCGGGCGGTGTTTTAGTTGTAAAACCCAGCGAGTTATCATACTCCTGAATTTTCAATTTTTCATCAAATGGCGGGAAGATATCTGCGGTATACATTTCCCCATCAAAGACTAACCCTAATGGATCAAAGCTATTTAAACTATCAAAAGTAAAAGGTTCTAATTCAAAATAGAAACTATCTCGTTTGTAGGCTCCGTCTTGTATACGCCGATTGTCATAATATGCCTTGGCTTTCGTTTTACTGACAAAGGAGGCATATACTTCATCATTTTCCCTTCCCGATTTATTTTGAGGTGCATCCAGTTGCAGGTGCCCACTCATGTCTTCTATACGTGTGGTTACTTCTTTGAGTAATGGAACATCCTCCACATCTCTATCAAATTCGTAGCGGATGGTCAGGGAGTTAACTGTATCCATAGTCATATAGAAATCCTGATATTTAAAATGAAAATCAGTTCCTTTAAAAATACAGTATCCGGCATTTACACTACCATCAAAATCCATATCACGATCTTTTTTGATCCTCAATTCAGAATCAGAAGGCTTGATAACCACCAATTGAGAATCACTCAGAATGACATTTTTCACCCCTTGTAAGATCATATCGTTTGAGGTGATGTTTAGGCGTCCATTTGTTTTCCGATCATTATTCGACAGGATACGAATTACATCATAATCCGTTTTTTCAACACTGGCATCCGCCCAATGAAATATTTTATCTTTTACTTCTACTTCTTTTTTATCAGGATTGTAAATAATAAACCCGCCTTCCATCAAATCAGTCAGCAACCCAAGTATAGTTCCCAGTTCATATCTTGGATTAAGGCGTTTTGCCAATGCTTCGCCGTCCAGAAAACGAGATTGTACTTCTTCTGAATAAATTCTGATCTGCGAAATAGGATGAGTTGTGGCAATATTCTGGTATCGCCTGTAACGTTCCTCATTATAAAAAGCAACAGACTCTAATACGACATCACGTTTGGTTCCGACTTTTTGCTCTTTGCCAATTTCGATGGAGTCGCTATCAATTTGCCAGTCAATTTTCTCTGCATCAATTTCAAATTTATGATATGAATTATAAAATGGTGCTTTAGCTATTCCCGTAGCTCCTCTCGACAAAGTGAGCTGGCGTTTGTCTACATCAAATTTAAAATTAATACGTGGGTGAAAAATGGAGTCTTCTCCATGATAAATACTGACAGAAGCAGCAGCAGAGAGAATACGCTCAGATTTACGTATAACAAAATTTTCGGCACGGGCAGCTATTGCCAGTTTTCCTCCTTTGGAGTAGAACATCATAGTTGCCTGATCGTCATCATTGCCATAGCCATTAACGTCATCACCTGTTAATTTAAAACCTCCCTTGTATTTGATTCCTTCTCCAATATTATTCAACTCCATCACTTTAGTAAATGATTCAAAACGAGGATAAGACTTGATTTCTTTTTTTGCCCCTGCAATGATTCTGTCTTCAAATGAACCTTGTACCGGATTCGGGAAATAGCTCGGATAATACAAGGTAACAGTATCTACACTATATCCCGTTTTATTGGTTTCCAGCGAATAGTTTTTAAATTCACAGTACACATCTTCACCCAATTCGGTTCTTTCCCAAGTCACTTTCCCATTCCTTCCTTTCCAGAAATTATCCAAGGGGAGATAAGAACCGGATGTTCCTTTAATATAGATGGTATCTTTTTTACGCACCCCTATCAGATCAAGTCCTGAAAATTTAACTATTGGGTTGTCTTCCTTATAACCAAAAAAATAATCATCATTGGATGTCAACCATATAGAACCACTTTTCACATAGCGAATAGCTCTTTTCCCAAAGAGATCTGCTGCGAAATTGGTATAATTTTTATAAGAAGGCGTTGTGCTTCGCTTGAGGTTATCCAGTAAGCTATTCAACGTAGTGTGATAACCACCAAATTTGTCGGTCTGTTTGCTCTCTATCATATTATTAATAGAGCGTAGATAGCTTTCAAAGTATGGATGTGGGCGCATTTTGAAACCTAACATTTTATTCGCAACTCCGCGAACTTCTTTAAATTGATTGTCATCCAATCGATTGGTGAGTATATAAGTTTCAAAAGCACCGAAAGTTTCTTTACAATCTTCCCGTTTTTGAGCATTCATGAACTCATCCATAGCTTTAAGAAATTCCATTTTATTTTCAGGAAATTCTTCTAAGGTTTGGGCGGCAGCATAATTAAGCACCAGCAATAATACCGTAGTAAGTGTTGTAAGTTTTTTGAACATATTTGTATAGTTATTGGTAAGTATTACCATCATCCACAACTTAAATTATTTAGTAACAATTTCGCATACCCAACCGCTTCTCGAATATACATTTTGTATGGAGAACCCTGCTTCTTTAATAGCTGTATCCAACATAGCCCTATCCTTCGACAAGATACCGGAAACTACAAGCGTTCCTCCTGTTTTGAGTTTGTCATATAAAGTCGAAAGCGAAGCTAATATGACATTTCGGTTGATGTTTGCTAATATGACATCGTAATCAACATCCTGAATATTATCCAGAACACCTTGGTGTATATCAATGTGTTGCGAATTGTTTAATTTGGTATTCTCTTTTGCATTCTCGCAGGCGGCGGGGTCTATATCGAGTGCATCGGTGTGTGTGGCACCTAATTTTTCGGCAAGAATGGCTAAAATACCCGTCCCGCATCCATAATCAAGCACTTTGTGTGCTGTAAAGTTAATATCTTTCATCGAATTCACCACCATATAAGTCGTTTCATGATGTCCGGTACCAAAAGCCATTTTAGGATCAATAACAATTTCATGCGCCACGCCTGCCATTATCTGGTGAAAAGAAGCTCTTACTGCACAAAAATCTCCAATAATAATTGGTTGGAAACTTTCTTCCCAAACCTTATTCCAGTTTTGAGGCTGAATGAGTTCCTTTTGCTTGGTATAAGGGAATCTATTTTGAAGCTCTTCCATTCCCTTTATGACTTCTTCCGTCAGTTCATTTTCAGGAATGTAAGTAAAAAAACCGCCATCAGTCTCTTCAAATGCCTCAAAGGTGTACTGACTCAGCAATGCAATTAAAATATCTTTATGCGCTTCCTCAGTTTTTATGGTAAATTTGATGTAATTCATTTATAGTACTTAACGTAATTCGTTGATTCGTGATTCGTGATTCGTGATTCGTTGATTCGTGATTCGTGATTCGTTGATTCGTGATTCGTTGA
>JAHDFX010000167.1 GCA_020627965.1 Saprospiraceae bacterium
TCATAAAAGCTCAAAGCCTTATCGAGATGACCAAGTGCAGCCTGTGTTTCGCCTAATTTGGAATAAGAAATGGCTAACCCGTTTTTAAAATTGACATTGTTGGGATAGGCTTCATAGAGTTGTTGTTCTAATGCATTGTATTGTTCATAAAAGCTCAAAGCCTTATCGAGATGACCAAGTACAGCCTGTGTTTCGCCTAATTTGGCATAAGAAACGGCTAAACCGTTTTTATAGTCTGAGTTCTCTGGATTAGCTTCTATTAATTTGGTAAAAATTTCAACAGCTTTCTGAGCGTAAAAGAGTGTTTTATTTATTTCTCCAATGGTTCTGTAATAGCTTCCCAGTTGAGTACAAAGCCAGGCTAAATTATATGTTGGTTCTGTAAAAGCATTAATTATTCCTTCTCCATAACGGGCATAAATAGCCGCCTCTTCATAAGAGACATGCTTTAAATGTCCAATTGCTCCTTCATAATCTAGTTTATCAATCAAAACCTGAATAAGCCCTTCTACATCATCATATAATCTATCCTGCTGTTTTATTTTTACAATTTCCTGTACCACAGGACTTACCTTGAAAGACTTGTCTTTTTCTTCGTATTCTATCCAGCCCTTTTGCGATAAAGTATCGAGATGGTCTTCCAGTGTTTCGGTCGCTGTGAGTAGCGTCTCAAGTTGGGAGAAAGGAATATTTTCGGACGGCAATACGGTAAAGACTGAAAGCAGGTGGTTTTCTCCCTCATTCAGTTCGCCCATATCATACATAGCGGCTATAATATCTTCGGGTTTGGCGGTTTTCAGGCTGCCATAGTCGGTATTGACGGTTTTGCTTTGTGATAATTGCAATAAGCCCCTTTCTTGTAAGTCTGCTAAGAGCTGATGCAGGCTGTACTTTTGCTTGTATTTGTTCAGTTGCTTCAGGTTCTTGGAGAGTATTTCCAGGACGAGGGTGTTTTCGCCTACGGCATCCCGTATCTGCAAGACGAGTGTTTCTTCTTCGGCGGGTAGGGCAGGGTAGTAGGTCTTGAATAATTCTAAGGCATCGCCTTCGGGGAGTCCTTTTATTTTGTAGGTTTTGGCGCTTGCGTAGTTTTCTATGCGTGTGGTCAGCAGCAGGTGAAAATTGCTACATCGGCGGAGATCGGCATAGTATTTTTTTAGGTCCTCTACATCATTGGCATTGTCTACAACGAGTAGGCAGGGCTTTTTTAGGTTGGCCATTTCCTGCAAGAGTATTTGTAGTCTGGTCTCCGTAGCCATCGCTGGCGGAAAGCTCAACTTTAATGGTATAGCGAGTAGCAGCAAGGCATTGGCAATGCTTTGTTCTTTGAGTACCCAGGCTACATGGCTGTATTGGTTTTGGTAGCGGTGGTAGTATTGGGCTGCGATGGAAGTTTTGCCCATGCCACCTTGTCCATTGACGAGCAGTAAAATGTGATGATCGGGGCTAAAGAGAGTTTCATATATATCGCTGAGTTCTTTTTCTCTGCCGAGGAAGTTGGGATTGAGGAATGGGGGGCGGGTGAGGTGTTTTTTTATTTTTTTGCCATCATAGATATGGATATGGGCGGTTTCTATTTTATCAATATTGAATATCTTTTCAGCATTTTGTTCTAAAAATTCTTTATTGATTTGATGCGTTTTACCCGACATTTCAACAAGTTTTTTACCTTGCTTTTCCAATGCATCAAGAATACTTGGAATTGCATTGCCGATGTTCTGAGTTTTTAGGTCCAGTTCTTTGGCTATATTCATCAATTCCACTTCTTTGAGTGTTCGACTTAACTGTACTTTTTGCTGAAAAACACCATAAAAAAAGCGAGTTTCAGTCTCTATTTCATTTAATGCTTCTTGAAAGGTCGTTTTATTGTTCGATTTAAAATAGCTTACGATTTCATCATCTTCACGTACTTTTTTTCGGATATTTTCTACCATTTCATCAACATCATTGATGCTGTTTTCTTTTGATTTATCACCATAATGAAGTTGGTAGAAAGAACTTTGTATATACTCTTTTCTAAAGAATTCTATGATGGGCTTTTCTTTTTCCTTTTCTATGAGATGTACAAGTGCCTCTATATACCTTAAAGGAAAATCATTAAGCGTTTCCTTTAATTTGTGTTTGACTAAAAATTCTTGAATGGTGTTGGTCTTTGCTATTTTTCCCTTCAGTAATTTGATGCTATCATAAGTAATGGCGGAAGCAAGGCGACCAAAGAGTACTTCAATCATGTCTTTTAGGTTTTTCATGAAAAATTGGCTTTGTCAATTTTATCAATGTTATAAATCTTTTCAGCATTCTGAATGGTTTTTTTATCTCCTATATGTACGTTGCCACCTGCTGATACATTGGAGTTGGAGACGATATTTTTACTATTTACAATAGAAACAGCGCCTTCCATTTCCTCCTGTATTTCTGGTTTTTCTTCCTGTGTCTTGAGTTCTTTAGTCAGTTCGAGCAAGCCATGTCGTATCTGATTTTCTGTAAGGGTGGCGTCTTCATGGCTGACCGTACCGAGGCGTATTTGCTGACGTATGGCAGCGTATCTGCCGGATTGGTGTATGGCTTCTTCCAGTTTCGGGCTGTTGGATAGGAAGTCACGCAGGAGATCCAGAACGGTGTCTAGTTCATTTTTTGCGATAAGCCCTTCTATGTGTGCAATGAATTTTTGAGTGTTCATGGTTTTCTTTGGGCTAAAGATAAGGGTTTTTTGCATATTTTAGGGTTGAACCCTCCCTAAAGTGTGTGTAAAAAAATGCATAGTTTTACTCAGTTGTCCACCCCCTTTACCCCATTTCGGCAGGCTCAATGCATCGCCTCCAAAGGGGGGTATTTGCTTGTTTGTCAGCTTATTGTCCCCCTTTGGAGGGAGTGAAGGGGGTGGAATGCTAAGAGTTTTTTGTACAATTTGTTACACACATCTCACAAGCTAATCATAAAAGACTGGCTGACCATTTCTCCATTGTACAAAACATTTAAAAAATATAAACCTGCCGGATAGCTGGAAATATTAAGCGATATGGACTGGTTGGTATAAGCCTGATTTTCCCTTAATACCTGCCCTAAGCTATTGCTGATCGTGTAATGAACTAAGTCTTCTTTTGAATTGTCAATTTGAAAATGAAGTACATTCTTAGTCGGATTTGGATAGATGCTGATGTGTTGTGTTGTTGTGTTAGTGTGTTGATGTGTTGATGTAGTAGTTGGGTTGCTGATTTTTAGCTGTATATCGGGTATGATATCGCCGAAGCCCCAGGACCACATGCCGTTTGATTTGGCAACGGCGAAGGTTTGGTAATCTGGAGAATAAGCTGTGGAATAGCCGAAACTAACAACATTGGAATTGCCAGTGTAAGCCAGTGTAATAATATATCCGCCGGTGTCTAGCTCGATGCCTGCCAGGTTGGTGTTATTGTCGTAGAGAGCGGCGGCGGCATTTTCTGTGGTGGTTTCTGTGAAGGTGTGGCTGCCATAGCCAATGGGGATAATATCGGAGCCACTGAATTCTTCATCGCTGTTTTCTTCCAGTCGATATAGTGTGATGATGGCTTCCTTGCCTGCGAGTACTTCGGGAAAGGAGAGGGCGGAGAAAAAGACACTATCTGCCCAAAAGCCGGTTTCATTGATGATATAGTAATTGCCGACTTCATAATCGCCGGTGTTTTGATTGCCAAAATTGGTAGTGCCGGGAGATTTTGCAAAAGTGGAAGTACCGACGATGAAATCCGAACTTAGCATGTTGTCTTCGGGGAGTATATCGGTTTCATTGGATGTCAGTTCATAGATAATGCTGTAATTGTCTATGTTTTCTGAGGTGAAACTACTGTTGAAATTTATAGTGCTATCGCTCCCTGCCGGGAAGTTATTGATGAAAAAATCTTCGCTGTGAACGATAGTACCTGATGCGTTCTCTATTCTTGCATTGAGGTTGACATTGCTGGCGGTTTGATTACCTCTGTTGCTGATTTCTGCCTGGAAACTGATAGGCTGGGCATGTTTGAGGGGCGATTGATAATCAAAAGGAATTCGTTTTTTGCTAATGGCTATATCGTGTATCGGGACGATGCCATCCCAGAGATTGATATCGTCTATTTTCCAGTAATAATCGCCTGAGCTGTCGGCTATGGAATTGCCCTGATAACGAAATTGTAAGTAGATAATACTCTCCTCTGCTGCCTGATCGCTGATGTCTACAGAGATGAGTTCGCTTGTATTGAAAGTATTTCCGGTCTGATTGGGGTGTATGTCGTGATAAGTAAAGTTAATGCCATCTGTGCTGACGCCTAATTGGGCGCCATTTGGTGTAGAAAAATAGGCATAACTGCTATGAAACGCTACAATAACCGTAGGAATAAAACTACAATCTATGGCGTCTGTAGTTAGTTTAATGTTCTGTAAGGATGAAAGGCTGTCCTGCCCTGGGAATACTTGTATAAAACCGTTTGCAGCACTGGGCGAATCAAAATCCGGGGCAGTAGAAAACAGCACTTCACTACCTTCTGTGGGTACGTGTTGCCAATTGGCAGTACCGTTCTGGTTTTCTTTAGTCCAGCCTGCCGGGATGCCGTTGGCAAAATCTACTGACCAGAAAATGGATTGTGAAAAGGATAGGAAAGGGGAAAGAGCAAAGAAGGATAAGAGGATTATTTTGTTCATGTAAATTAGTTTATCCATTCTTATACGGATATTTCCTGAAAGTGTTTGACAATACTTCTTATTGGTTTTTGTTTTTATCAGTTAGTTGAAATAAAAAAAGCGACACCCCAGAGGAATGTCGCTTTGTATAGTTTAAAACTAGTTGACTAGTATCTAACTAATTTGTGCGTTTCAATATTTACACCATCATCTAATTTCATGATGTAAACGCCATTAGCAACATTGGATAAATCAACAGTGTGCATAGCATTATTGAACATTTCAGAGAATAACAATTTACCTTGAACATCATAAATTTCTAAGTTGATGTCTTTGGCAATATCTGTTTGTAAGTTGAATAAGCCCTGGCTTGGATTAGGTGCAATCGTGAAAGCAGCATTCGCTGGATCTACGATTCCTACACAAATATCTACTTCAACAGCATCAGTTACTGTAGCTCCGCAAGCATCAGTCACTGTTACAGAGTAAGTTCCTGTTTCGTCAACAGTAGGTGTAGCCTCAGTACTAGTGAAGCTCATAGGACCATCCCAGTTGTAAGTCAGAGTAGACTCAGTTCTGTAGATAACGTTCATGATCGTTTGTTGTGGGAAACCTATATCTGTTACCAAAGTAGGAGAACCGATACCACAGTCAGAAGAACTTAGGTAAGTAGGCTGAGTAGTTGTGTCGTTATTTGCACCAACAGCAAACTGATGTCCATCTTCACTTGGGCCTGGGTGATTGATCTCTACTACAAGAATCTCAGAAGCATCAACAGTAGCACTTAGTGGAGCTCTGAAGTACTCTCCTGCCATATCAGGAAGTTGAATATTGACTTCATCTAATAAAGTAAGGACCGCAGTCGACAGATCAAATCCATCCGAAGTATAAATTCTGAAATTAACTGGTTGAAGACCATTAAAACCAGCACCTGCAAGAGCAGAAAGGATAAAGTCAACACCTTCTACTTTTACAGCACCAGAAAGACCGAAGTCTGTATCCATATCGAAAGCTCTCCAGTAGGAGTTAGCTGCGATAAGCCCCCCAGCACTACAAGCAACATTACCGTCATCAGACTGATTCGTAGAGTAAGTCATTTCAGTAAGAGGACCTAATGAAGAAGCTACACTACCGATCTGTGTGTCAGGACAGCCCTGAGCATCAGCTCCGGCAGGATCAACTACAGAAGAAGCAGGTGCTTCTAGTACAAAAGTTTCAGTAGCTACAGGATTGCCACAGGCATCACCTACAGTAACTGAATAAGTACCAGCAGCAAGTCCATTTTGGAAAGCTGTAGTACCACCATTACTCCATGTATAAGTAAAAGGAGGCGTACCAGATTCTACACCAACATACACATAACCATCACTACCGGCAGCATTACCGCTAATCCCTCCTGCATCACAATCTGTAGGAGAAAATACATTGTTGCTTAAAGAAGTTAATACGATAGCTGCAGGAGCTGGTCCATCATCAACTGTAACCGTCTGATTTGCAGTATTACCACAAGCATCAGTAACAACAACAGTGTAAGTACCAGCAACAAGATCAGTTATAGTGGAAGTTGTAGCACCATTATCCCAGCTAAAAGCGAATGGAGGAGGACCTACAGTAACAACAGCAGTAGCAGAACCATCGTTGCCACCTTGACAAGTAGGAGCAACAGGATCAACAGAGTCGATGCTTACAGGAGCGCTATTGTCTGTACCGTTAGTCAATAGAAGGTCAATAGTACCCGTTATAACACCATTTCCAGCTGTGTCTTGCCATCCGTCAACAAGTACATAGTATGTTTGCCCGGCAGTCAAACACTCTAGTGTCATTTCGGAAGCAAGTCCTGCTGTACCATCAGGTAAAACACCACAATCGGCTTGGTCATCTGTACCCCAGATGTAGGTGAATGAACCAAAGTCATTACAATCTCCAACAGCATAAACAGCTAACTGATTATCAAAATCAGAGATACAGGCACTTAGTGAAACAATACCAGAAGCAGGTGCGTCAAACTTATACCAGACAGAATTGTCGATACCAGAACCACCATCTGCGCCTGTAAAATCACACCATCCGCCAGGAAGGCATCCAGCTACAAAAGGAGGAGTGATGGCTTCTTCGCCCATTTGTACAGTAGCATCAGCATTGGTAGCAATGAATCCACTCGCACCACCAGTAATGTCAATGGCATCACATACATTATCATTTGCTGGTTGTGCGTAGATATTACCTGTGCTTAATAAGAGCACAGCTACGAGTAAACAAAAGAATTTTTTAGTCAAACTTAATTTCATAGTAAGTCGAGTTTAATATGTGTATATCTTAATGTTTTTATACACAAATAATAGTGAAGGAATAAATAAGCAGTAAATATAAAACAATACTCTGTATTAAAAAAGCGCATCAAATTGATGCGCTTTTTTAATATTTATCAAGAATAGCTTATCGAGCTACAGTAAATCGAGTCGTTTTATTACCTTCTTCAGTGATGATATTCAAGAAGTAAGTTCCTGCTGTAAGGCTGGCAACATTGAAATTTAAAGTGCCTTCCTGGAAGTTGTTATGTACTTCATTCAGGATAACTTTTCCAGTAGCATCAATGATCTTAACTTCAACAGTTTCACTGATTTCAGTTAATTCTACATCAGCAGAGATCAGATCAGAAGCTGGATTCGGGAATAATGAAACCTGATCGTCAGCAAGTTCTGGAGCTGGTTCGAATACACCAATAACGTCAGTTATATTCAGGTTTACATAGGCAATAGTACCACTGGTGAAGCCACCGAGGAACCATTGACCACTGCCGCCACCAATAGCACCGCCACTTCTGACTACAGATCCATAACTAAATGGATAATCAATATTGCTTGAAGCATATGGGCGATTAGCACCAGTTGCATCTGAATCAGAGAACATAGCAAGGTATGTCGTATTATCTTCGAGCATTACAGGAGAAGTAAAGTCAGCATCATCCACAAGAGGAACTGTAATCTCACCACTATCCTGACCTGTACCAGCTGGAGCGGTATAGAAACCAACACCTACAATTTCGATAGAAGAATCATCAAAAACTTGTAGATTTGGATCAAATACATCGACCAGTGTTTTTAATAGGTAAACAGTAATGGTTTGGTTGTCTACATTATCGACATTAACAAAACCCGTGGTAATACTCTCGGCGAACATACCTGCACCATTAATAACGGTATAGAAGTTACCGAATTCCATTGGTTCTCCAGCAGAAACACTTGTCGTAGCAACATCCGCCTTAGCGAAAGTTCCCTGACTTACAACAAAAGAAGAAGTATAATCATTATTGATCGGTACATCGTCTGCATTGTCAGCAGAAACATTATAGTCTAATGTGTAAGCATCAACAGCCATAGGAGGTGTCCAGTCAGCAGGGTCTAGTAATAATGTATCACCAGTCGCCAGCAATGCCTCAGTAGCTGTTTCCATTGCAACAACATTAGATGCACCATCAGTAACTGTAGCTGTTAGCGTAACATTAGTCTGATCTAAAGCACCAGCATTAGTTACAAGCCCACCAAAATCTACAATATCTAATTGAGTGATAGGAGTAGCATAGTATAAAGCAGGATTCATGTCAATTCCTACCATGTCATTATCAGGCAGTGGTGTAAAACCATCTTGTAGTGTAATGTCATCTAAACTCCAGATGTATTCATAGTTACCTGTCCACTGCCATTGTAATAAGACAGCAGATTGACCTGCAGCAGTAGCAGAAATGTCGATTTCGGCAATGTGAGGATTTAATGACCAACGAGTAACACCTGGATCACTAGCACCTGTTAATAAACCTGGGAAAATTGTATAATCTGTCCAGCTAGTTCCGTTATCATTACTGACACGTAGAATAGCACCAGTTTCAGCAGGTGTAGTCCATACGCCAATATGAGTTTCCATACGGACAACTACATTAGCTTGTGAACCCAAATTGATTGGTGTAGTCGTTAGTTCACTAACATGGTCGTTATATCCATTAAGGTCAGAATCAACAAAAACGAAACCGTTAGAAGCTGTAGCAGAAGCAAAGGGAATCTGTTGGTTTGTTGCATCATCCCACCAGTCAGGGCAACTGTTGGTTCCGTTGTTGCCTGGATCTGAACAGTAAACCCATACAGCTTGAGCATTAGCAGAGTTGTCAATATTAGTCCAGCCGGCAGGAACCCCCCCTGCGAAGTCTTCTGACCAGAAAACGTTCTGAGCATTTATAGTAGCAGCACTAAGCAATAAAACCATAAATACAAGCACATTTGTAAAAATTGTTTTCATAGAAAATGATTTGATTAAATATTATTATAAATTAAGTGTTTAAGTTCTGTTTTTATGGAAGATGTCTGATTTGTTAAATTATGTATCATCAGACATGTAAAGCTAAGTATATTTTTTCAAATTATTGCATCTGCTTTTGTCATGAATTTGACAGGCAATTAGTATTTTACATGAAATATAATTTGGGAAACTGCTCAGGTGATGCTTCACTCATCATTTCGTAAATGGTTTCAAATACATGATCAGGCTGAGGTTTTGAAAAGTAATCGCCGCTGGAACCATAGGGTACTCTGTGAGCTTTGGCGGAAAGCGTTTTAGGTGCTGAATCTAAATTGAAATAGCCATTTTGCTTTTCAAGTATTTCCTGCAATATGTAAGCAGAGGCGCCTCCGGGAACATCTTCATCTAAGATAACCAGACGATTAGTTTTTTGTAATGACTGACCAATAATGTGCCTGATATCAAAAGGTAATAAGGTTTGTATATCTATCAATTCGACAGATATTCCAAACTGTTCGAGCTGAGCAATTCCTGCCTGAGCAATTCTTATACAGGAACCATAGGTGACCAATGTTACATCAGTACCTTCCTGCAATACTTCAGGAACGCCAAGTGCCAGGGTGAATTCACCAATATTGTCGGGCATAGTTTCTTTAAGACGATATCCGTTTAGACATTCTATAACCAATGCAGGGTCATCAGATTTTAGCAAAGTGTTGTAAAAACCAGCAGCCTGCACCATGTTTCTGGGGACGCAAATGTACATGCCTCTCAGCGAATGAATAATCATGCCAATAGGAGAACCCGTATGCCATACGCCTTCAAGTCTGTATCCGCGGGTACGAATAATTGCCGGAGCTTGCTGAATATTGTCTGAGCGATAGCGAAGTGTTGCCAAATCGTCTGCTAGTGGGGTCAAACCATAGAGCAAATAATCCAGATATTGAATTTCGGCTATTGGGCGTAAGCCACGCATTGCCATGCCTATTGCCTGTCCCATAATGGTCCATTCACGGATACCTGTATCAAATACCCGATTCTTACCATATTTTTTCTGCAAGCCTGCAAAGCCTTGGTTAACATCGCCAATGTCTCCTACATCTTCACCAAAAGCGAATAAATTTGGGTAAGTAGATAGTGCCTGATCGAAGCAGGTATTTAAAATTTCATAGCCATTTTTACGAGGAGAGTCTTTGCTATACTGTGCCGGAATTTCAGGAATACTCAATGCCGATTTTTCTGAGCTTGAATACAAATATGTATTGAAATCCTCTTCACCTTTTCTGGTGTTTTTTCTTAGCCAGACTTCAAGTGCCTGCTTATTCGGGTGATCTATGTCGTAAAGCAGTCGAAGTGCTTTTTTTACACTTTTTATTAATAAATAAATACCCTCGTCTTTAGCATGTTTTGCATCGTTTTTTAATGTGCTTAATGCTTCAACTTCATATCCACTTTCGATAATGCCCTGATATAGTTGTTCTACCTCTGCTGAAGCTGTTTTTATAGGAGCCTGGAATCTTTCCCAAGCTCTTTTTTGAGCGGCTTTAACTTCCTTTCTGGCTTCTGCTTTGATATTTACCAATTCTTCTGTGGTAGCTATTTTATTGTCGATCATCCATTCTTCCATGACCTTTATACAGTCGAATTTAGCTTCCCATTCGAGTCTTTCTTTAGATTTGTAACGTTCATGCGACCCGGAAGTAGAATGTCCTTGTGGTTGCGTACATTCTGTTACGTGGAACAGGCTCGGAATGTGGGATTTTCGTGTTTTCTTAATGCCTTGTTCATACATTTTGCAAAGTTCCGCATAATCCCAGGCTTTTGCAGTGTAAATATGAAATCCTTCTCCTTTTTTGTTGGCTTTAAAGCCAGATAGTAATTCAGAGATACTACCTTTTGTGGTTTGATATTTTATAGGAACTGATATGCCATAACCATCATCCCAAACAGAAATAGCGAGTGGAATACGTTGTACACCTGCGGCATTGACAGATTCCCAGAAAACACCTTCAGACGTACTTGCGTCTCCTATTGTGCAGAAGCAGACTTCATCTCCATTGTTGGAGAAAACAGTATCACTAAGCTCTTCGGTTTCTCTGTAGAGCTTTGAAGCTAGGGCCAATCCTACGGCTCTTGCCATTTGCCCGCCAGTCGGAGAAATATCTGAAGAAACATTGAGCAGGGATTTTGCTTCCAGCCAGTTGCCATCTTCATCAATTAATGGTGTAGCAAAATGAGCGTTCATCTGGCGCCCACCAGAAAATGGGTCATTATTAGTATCGGAATATAATTGTGCAAAATAATCCTCAACACTACACAAATCTAAAGCAAACATGAACGTTTGGTCTCTGTAGTAGCCCGAACGGAAATCACCTGCTTTAAAAGCTTTTGCCATAGCTACCTGAGGTACTTCTTTGCCATCGCCAAGAATACCAAATTTTGCTTTGCCTGTTAAGACTTCTTTTCTTCCGAGCAAGCTTACTTCTCTGCTGATGCAGCAAATTCTAAAATCATTAATGACTTCTTGAATGTATTGTTTCCGGGAAGAACGGGAAGGAGATTGAACTGATGCCATATATTTGTCAGGATAAAATTTGTGCAAAACTAATAAAAACTATCGAAATTACAGGCAAGTAATATAATGAGACTGTGTCAAATTAATATTGAAAAGCAAAAAAGTCCATTGCCAGACTTTATATGGAATTAATACCGGTGCTTTGGAATTTAGCTTGTGAAATATTATCTTTAATCATATGATTCATTATAAAAAACAAATTACAGCAGCGGATATAAAACGTTCATTTAGTCTCAATAACAAAGATTTTGCAAAGCATAAGTATGCTTATTTTAAATGGCTTAGAGAGCATGAACCAGTGAAGAGAGGGAATATAATGTTTGGCCTGAAAGCTTATTTTATTACGACTTATGAAGACTGTGAGCTTGTACTTAAAGATCAGCGATTTTTTCGTAATCGGACAACTGCGACGGGAGGAGCTCGTTTTCCTTTCCCTTTACCAAAATCCATTAAATTGCTGATGAACTCCATGATAAATATGGATAATCCTGAGCATAAACGCTTAAGAGGGCTTGTTCATAAAGCCTTTACGCACCGACATTTGGGCAAAATTGAAACACGTATCGAATCGCTGACACATGAATTGCTGGATAAATTAAGCCATCAGAAAGAAATTGAAATAAAAAAAGATTTTGCTCGTCCTATCCCTGTAGCTGTTATTGCTGATATGGTAGGGGTAGATGTAGCGGATGCGCCCCGAGTTGGAAAATTAGTAGATTCATTAAGTGATGGATTTTCAGGTTTTAATGTCATCAAAGGACTGGCTTTTGATCTGCCTAAATCTATTCAATTTGTCAGGGAACTCATTGAGCGAAAGCGTAAAAAACCTGCTGATGATATTCTGACAGCACTGATAGAAGCAGAGGAAGAAGGAGAGAAATTATCAGAAGACGAGTTAGTCGCCATGGTGTTTTTGTTGATCATTGCGGGATATGAGACGACGTATAATCTCATTACGAATATGCTGTATACACTGCTCCGATATCCGGATCAGTTGGCTAAGTTACGTGCCAATCCTGATTTGATAGATACAGCGGTTGAGGAGGTAATGCGTTATAATGGGCCTATTTATTCGACTAAAATGGAGTTCCCTAATGATGATATAAAGGTAAGTGGGACAACCATTCCGAAAGGGGCTTCAGTTATGTGCATGTTGGGTTCTGCCAATCATGACGCAGCAGCTTTCGATCAGCCGGAAGTGTTTGATATAACTCGAAAGCCTAATCGCCATTTGGGTTTTGGTACTGGGGCGCATTATTGTCTGGGCGCGCCGCTTGCTCGTATGGAAACCAAAATAGCTATCAAGATTTTGTTGGAACGAAGCCCTGATTTACGCTTTGCTGTTCCTATGGAGGAGATAGAAATTGAGCCACGTCCGGGGTGGAATGTGTATAGATCGCTTCCTTTGAAGCTTTGAGATCGTTCGCTTTGCTCACTGGGAGACCGTATCGCAGGCGATACTGAGAAATGAACGAACGAACCCGAAGGGCAAAGATACAGTGTATCTTTTGGTGGAGTGAACCGCATAGCGGATGGGATGGCATTAGAGGAGATACCAAAAGAAAATAGACTTTATTCTGTATTTAAGTCTTTTTAAGAAAAAACTTCATCAAAACGATTTCAGAAAGCCCGATAAAAAAGCTACATTTGCGGCAAATTAAATTTTATTTCAAAAATGAATTTACACGAGTATCAAGGTAAAAACCTTTTAAAGGAGTTCGGCGTAGAAATCCAGGAAGGTATTGTTGCCACGACAGTTGAAGAAGCTGTAGCTGCTGCGAAGCAATTAAAAACAGATATTGTTGTTGTTAAAGCCCAGATCCATGCAGGTGGACGTGGGAAAGGTGGCGGTGTTAAAATCGCTAAGAATGAAGACGAAGTGCGTGAACATGCAGGCAATATCCTGGGCATGATGCTCAAAACACCTCAAACACCAGGCGGATTGGAAGGTTCAGGTAAACTAGTACGTAAAATACTGGTTGCTGAAGATGCCTATGTCGGCAAATTTGAAGACAATAAAGAATATTATATGTCTATTCTGATGGATAGAGGTCGCAAGCAAAATGTGATTATCTATTCTACAGAAGGAGGGATGGATATTGAGCAGGTGGCTGAAGAAACACCACATTTGGTACACAAAGAGTACATTGATCCGATGTTGGGTATTCAGTCATTCCAATTGCGGAAAGTGGCTTTTAATCTGGGTTTATCTGGAGCTGCCATGAAAGCAATGACAAAATTTGTTGCTAAATTGTATAAAGCATTTGTAGAGAGTGACTCTAGTATGTTCGAGATTAACCCTTGTTTGCATACCAGTGATGATCGTATCGTAGCTGTAGATTGCAAAGTTTCTTTGGATGATAATGCATTATTCCGCCATAAGGATTTGGCAGAATTGCGCGATACAGACGAAGAAGACCCAACGGAAGTAGAAGCGAAGAGCTATGGATTGAACTTCGTAA
>JAHDFX010000168.1 GCA_020627965.1 Saprospiraceae bacterium
TAACAATGTGACTACCATCGACATCGGCATCACACATGATGACTATTTTATGGTAGCGTAATTTTGCCATATTCAAAAAACGCTCACCTTCTTTTTCTTCGATGCTTACGCCTAATGCAGTGAACATATTCTTGATTTCCTCATTCTCGTATATCTTATGTTCCAGCGCTTTTTCTACATTAAGGATTTTTCCTCTCAGTGGCAGAATAGCCTGAAAATTACGATCACGTCCTTGTTTGGCGGTTCCTCCTGCCGAATCTCCCTCCACCAGATAAATTTCTGATGCTGCGGGATCTTTGGAACTACAGTCGGATAGTTTCCCTGGTAAGCCAGTTCCTGAAAGTACATTTTTACGCTGTACCATTTCTCTTGCCTTGCGAGCAGCATGACGTGCTGTAGCAGCTAAGATGACTTTGTCTATAATTCGCTTAGCTTCTTTTGGGTTTTCTTCGAGATAGTGGCCTAATGCTTCACGGACACAGCCAGAAACAATAGCAACTACCTCTGAATTACCCAACTCACCTTTAGTTTGTCCTTTGAATTGTGGCTCAGGCACCTTAACAGAAACTACGGCTGTCAATCCTTCTCTAAAATCCTCACCTGCAATGGTAAATTTTAGCTTATTGAAAAAACCATTATCCTCACCGTATTTTTTGAAAATATGATTGACTGCACGACGGAAGCCACTAACGTGTGTACCACCTTCGCGTGTATTAATGTTGTTTACGTAAGAATGTAAGTTTTCGGAATAAGAAGTGTTGTACTGCATGGCGACTTCCACCTGTACATTGTCCTTTTCTCCGGTAACGTGGATAGGATTTTCTATGATTTTTGTACGACTTTCGTCCAGATATTCAACAAATTCTCTCAATCCTCCTTCTGAATAGAATTTCTCTGTTTTGTAAGCTCCGCTTTCGTCTGTTTCACGTTCATCAACTAATGTCAGGTGCAGACCCTTATTCAGAAAAGCCAACTCACGAATACGCGCTGCCAAGACCTGATAGCTGTATTCTAGTTCTTCAAAAATCTCATCATCAGGTGTAAATGTGACGATAGTTCCCCGAATATCTGTGTCGCCCACCACTTCAACTTCCTGTGTAGGCTTACCTCGTTGGTATTGCTGAACGTAAACTTTACCTTCTCTATGTACTTCAGCCTTTAGGTGACTGGAAAGTGCATTTACACAAGATACCCCAACTCCGTGAAGACCACCAGATACTTTATAAGTGTCTTTGTCGAATTTACCACCGGCATGCAGGACAGTCATAACGACTTCCAAGGCTGATTTTTTCAATTTAGCATGCATACCAACAGGAATACCCCTTCCGTCATCTTTTACAGAGATTGAATTATCAGGATGGATGATCGTGGTAATATGTGTGCAATGCCCAGCCAAATGCTCATCAATGGAATTGTCTATTACCTCATAGACTAAGTGGTGAAGCCCTTTAGTATCAGTACTTCCGATGTACATACCGGGGCGTTTACGCACTGCTTCCAAGCCTTCCAGTGCCTGTATATTGTCGGCACCATAATTACCATTTTGAGGAGTTGTATTTTCCTTATTTTTATCTTCGCTCATAGACCAGCAAAAATACGAAATTTTAGTGGATTTTTAAAGGTTTCGTACACATGAAATGGAGGAATTTTTATGATATTTTCCATAAGGTATTTACACTTATTACAAAAAGTCTTACCTTTGCCACCCGATCTACTTATTTACCCACGTGACGGAATTGGTAGACGTGCTAGGTTGAGGGCCTAGTGTCCGATTATGGACGTGCTGGTTCGACTCCAGTCGTGGGTACTAAAATCCTTGTAAGTCGTTGATTTGCAGGGATTTTCTATTTTACTACTGGACTTGTTTAGCTTTCTATTACGATTGCTCAGTAATTGCTGTTTTTATTTATTTTTTCATTATTATTAAAGAACAATCATCCTTTATTATTCCTTTTCTTGAATACTTCTTCAAAAGCTTTGGAATATGAATTGGATTATTGAAGTTATCTTCATCATTTATAAACTGTATCAAACTTTTATATTCCTCGATTTCTCCTTTATTTATTCCTTCGATAAAATCTTCAATTCCGTCTGAACCAATGACTAAAGTTTGCTTATCTAAAGATATTTCTTCATAGATAAACTGTCCACCTTCATTTCCAATCAATTCGTTATTTACATACTTAGGTTGATTATTCTGATTTATCACTTTGATTTGGTCGTCAATTATTATTACCCCGTCACCGTAGTAGAAAAGAGTTACTTTATTATTTGTTTCTACAAAACCAATAATTGTATAAAGCAGAAAATCCTTTATAAATTCTTTTGGTTTATCACTATGTAAATTAGCAATCTGCCTTGAATAGTCTTGTAATTCTTCTTTTAAATTTATTTGCCAATTAGAATTTAGTTGTTTAGTTATCTTCCGTAATAGATACTTTAATCCTAATTGAGCTCCAACCTCGCTATTGGCACCACTTCCACAACCGTCTGCGACTAATCCTATATTACATTCTTCATTTTCTGATACTAATACAAAGTCTTGGTTGTTATATTCAAGCTTTCTATGAGTAAATCCTTGTATTGAACCATATCCTATTTTCATATTTATATTTTTCTACTTCCTCATGACAACTTAAGGTATTATTAATTTGAATTTTGTGCAATGTGTTTTAATTTGAAAATGAATAATTTGCAATATATTTGCTTCTTGAGTCTTGGGTTATGGTGACACGTCATCACAATTCAGTTGATAAAAATTTTCATCATTCACTTGTCCGTAATTGCCGCTCAACTAATTGTTTAAGCTCTTCTCTATTGGGCAGGTATAATTGATACTTATTCACAAAAAGTTGAGACGATACATTATGCATAGCATATTGAATCAGAATATCATCTTTTTCTCTGGCAAGGACAATGCCGATGGGAGGATTATCACCTTCTGTATTTTCTTCATTTTCAAAATAGCCCAGGTACATATTCATCTGACCGACATCCTGATAATCGGCTTCTTCTCTTTTTAGGTCTATCAATACGAAGCACTTCAAAATACGATGATAGAAAACTAAATCAACATAATGATGGCGATTGCCCAGCGTAATACGGTATTGTCGCCCGATAAAAGCAAAACCTTTACCCAGTTCCAGTAAAAATTGTTGTAAATGGGCAATAAGGCGGCTTTCTAATTCCGATTCACTGATATGATAAGGTTCTGGGATTTTCAGGAAGTCCAGCACGTAGGGTTCGCGTATGATATCTTCGGGCTTTTCTATTTTTTGTCCTTCTTTAGATAATTGTAAAATCCCTTCTTTATCTTTTGAGGCTGCCAGTCTTAGGAAAAGGGATGCTTTCTTTTGACGGATAAGTTCTCTAATTGACCATTTTTCAATGACCGTTTGTTGCTCATAGAAACTACGTTCTAGTTTATCATCAATCTTGAGCAACTCGACATAATGCGACCAGCCCAAAAGGTGCGACATCGTCGCACCTTTTGGATACTCGATGTAAAACTGTCTCATTCGCTTGAGGTTGCTAATACTAAATCCTTTGCCTAAAGTATTAGCTAAATCTTTACTTAAAGTTTTTATAAGTGCGCTACCGTAGGTTGCTCTGTTTTGCCCTGCCTGTTCATACTCGACTATATAATGCCCTATAGTCCAGTAGGTGTTCAGTAGATGAGTATTCACTGCAACTGTTGCGCTTCGCCTTCCTTGCTCATAAGTCTTGCCGATCTTGCTCAGTAGTTCCTTATAACCTTTATCTTTTACGATGTTTTTCATGTTTTATGCTAATGGCATGAATTGGTCAGACACTGTCTGACCAATTCAGTTGATTAAATTTTCTATTTGAAAAAAGGATGACTAGCAAGCTGTTCAGCGTTTTCCTCCTTTCCAATTTTGATGTAATTTAAAAAAAAAATCACAGACCGATGCCCTGTAATTTTCATAATGGCAATAGTGGGAACCCCGTCTTTATATGCATTGGTGGCAAAAGAACGACGGGCAGTATGTGAAGTGATTAGACTATACTTTGGTTTTGTCTCTGTGGCGATTTTTCCGGCTTTAGATACCGAATCAAGTTCGGCGTGCAGTAGGTCAATGTGTGCCCACAAAAACATAAGGGCTATTCCCTTTAGAACCATGACAGAAAGCATCTGCATCCCAATTGCCTGAAGTTTTTTGCCAGGAGCCACACTTGCATTTAAACCTAAGGTCGCTCCATCGAACTCTATTACATTTAGGAAAGACGTATTTATTATAAGCCCCGGAAGGGATGCGAATCGTTGCTCCATCTTCTTTTTCGGGTAATCTAAATTCTACCCAGGTATGATCGCTTCGACTTTGCATTGAAAGTATAAGATTTTCATTTAGATGCAGTTAAGCTCCGGTTTTGCCGTCTCGTCTGGTAAAAAAAATCAAGTCATTTTAATCAAAAAACTAAATTCAAAGAGCTTCTTACTTATATGGGAAATTGAAGCGTGAAGGTACTGCCATGTCCTGGTTGACTATTCAGAATTACTCGCCCGCCTAGCTTTTCTGTCATGAGTTTTACTATAGCTAGCCCTATGCCAGAACCATCGTATTCGCTGCGTTTGTGAAGCCTTTTGAACATTTCGAATATCCGGTTGTGGTATGTTTTTTCTATACCAAGACCATTATCCTTGACGATGATCTGATGATGGTCGGGTGCTTCCTGGTAAAATACTTCAACAGTTGGAATTTCTGCTGTATTGAATTTTAAACCGTTTTCAACCAGGTTTTTCAGGATGACATATAATATGTTTGGATTACTCTCTAATACAGGGAGCTCATGATTGATCATTTTTCCTTTCCTTTCATTAGCGAGTGTTTCCAGAGCGAAAAAGACATTATTGGTTACTTCATCCAGATTAACAGGAGCTGTTTTTATGCTTGAGTCTTTCGACATTGAGATGTAGCGGGTAATATCCTCTATCAATGTATATAGCTGATTCGTTGAGTTTTTTATAGTTTCAAAGTGAAAACTCAATTTTTCTTTTTTCTCTTCAGGAATTTGTCTCTTTATAAGGCCAACAAAATTACTGATATTTCTGATGGGTTCTTTTATATCGTGAGAAGCCACATAACTGAGCATTCTTAGTTCTTCATTGGCTTTTTGGAGGTCTTTTGTCTTTAGGTCTACCTGTTCTTGTAAATAAATACTGAGCTTTTTTCTATTTCTAAAACGCCACCAATAGGCAAAAGCTCCAAAGAGGGAAAGACAGACCAACAGTAAGGTAAGAAAGACAATATATTTTTGATTTTGGATAGTTAATGAGTCGATCTCTTTATCTCTCTTTAATGTTTTTATTTCCTCATTTTTGAGTAGGTCTTCATATTTAGCGTCAGCGAAAGCACTGAACTTGATTTTATCTTCTCCAAATCTTTCCTTTTGGTATTTCGTTAAGTCTTTTTGTAATTGGAATGCTTCTTTATAACGCTTTAGCTTCTCATAACAGCTTATTTTTAACTTATTAAGTTCTTCTGAATAACTTTCACTGAATTTTTCATCTTCTAATATTTTGAGTGCTGCTAAATGGTTGTCGATTAATATTTGGTACTTAGCTTCAAGTATGTTTGCTTGCTGATTATAATGAGCTTGATTAAAAGCTCGAATTTTTTTTATATAGTGCTGAGCTTGTTCGGGGGCTTCATTGAGCAGATAAAACTCTGCGAGAGTTATATAGACTACATAACGAGCGTCTTGAAATTTTGATAGCTGAATAGTATCTATAATCTTTGTGTTTTTTAATAAAGGTTCAATATAAAGCTTTACAGAATCCGGTTTTTCCATCTCCAGATACCAACTAATAATATCAGCATAGTTGTAGGCGAGCATGTACGCTTGTTCATTCTTTTCCAGCTTTTTAGCATGCTGATTGGAGAGTTTGAGGTATTTTATTGCATTTTGATAATCATGTAAATTTGCATATACGTAAGAAATGTTTCCAAGAGAATAGGTTTCTGAACCGTTGCTTAATTTTCGGGCTTCATCTACAGCTTTAAAAAAAGAAGTCAGAGCTTGGTTTTGATCTCCTTCAGTGGTGTATATAAAACCAAGCGCATTATAGATGATTCTTTTTGCTTCAGTACTATGACAATGTTTTAAGGTTGCTTCACCTGTTGATATGGCTTTAGGTATAGAATCTAAATCGACATAGAAGAGGGCTAATTCCTGAGCAATATCTGCAATTAGTGAATCATTTTTACTAATAGTGATACTGGCTTTACGGGCTTTATTCAGGTAGGCCAATCTTTCATCTTTTTCCCATTTATAAACAGCAGGCATTAAGATGAGAAGTCTATCAAGTTCTGCTTCAGAACTTGCTGCTTCGATGCTTTGCCATATATACGGAACTCGTTCAGGTTTTTTTTGAGCAAAAGCATTGGTGTAAGTACTCATTGCACATATTAGAAAGCAAAGATTTACAAAGATGATTTTTGTGTATTTTACCAAACCGAATTTTAATTATTATACGGGAATAATTGATTTTTGTTTGACTTTTAGGGTAAATCAAAAGCCCGAATCAGATAAATTTTTTTAATGTCCATGCCCGATCTTCTTTATTCTTCTTACTTTCACGGCTCAATGCCGATAATTGAACATATATCACCATCTTCACCAGTCTCCATGCATGAGGACTGGTACGATTTTGCTGATGCTCAGCATTTCTGGATGCAATGGCGTTTTGAAGCCGTAAAAAAGCATCTGCACCTGATGCCTGATACCACAAGTAAAGTGCTGGAAATTGGTTGTGGACACGGTGTCATGAGGGAACAAATGGAAAGCCTCGGTTATGTAGTAGATGCCTGCGACCTGAATCTTCATGCGCTGGAACTGATAAAAGGCGGACAGGGACGTGTAATGCTTTATAATATTTATGACAAGCATCCTGACCTAGCTGGAAAATATGATATGATCATGCTCATGGATATGGTAGAACATATCGAAGATGATGTAGATTTTTTGAAAACAGCAGCCGCATATCTGCGTCCAGGCGGAACAGTCGTGCTGAGTGTTCCGGCAAGTATGCTACTATTCAGCAAATATGATGTAGAAGTCGGTCATATTCGTCGTTATACCCGTAAAACCATGCATGAACTAATGACTAATGCGGGTTTTGAACCTACAAAAATTTCCTATTGGGCTGGTTCTTTAGTTCCTGTAGCATTGGCACGCAAAGCAATGATGGCTTTCACCAAAGACAAAGTAATAGAGAAAGGCTTGCAGCCACCAAATAAACTAGTAGATGCTGTTTTACGGACGATGAAAAATCTGGAAACAGCCCTACCTTTTCACCCCATTTTCGGAGCTTCCATAGTTGCTGTAGGACAATTGAATCCGTGATAATTAATTTGAATAACTAATGCGATAAATTGCATCGGCAAAATCATCAGAAACCAGTATAGAACCATCTGGTAAATGCTCCAAATCAACGGGTCTGCCCCAGGGTTCTTCTCCATTTTCCATCCAACCTTCTGCAAATGGCTCATAGCTTACCGCCTTATTTCCTTCTAATTTGACCATCATCACTCGATAACCAATACGATCTTTCCGATTCCATGAACCATGTTCTGCCACTAATACCTGATGTTTATACATCTTTGGAAATTGTTTGCCCTGATAAAATTCCATACCAAGGGGAGCTACATGCGGTCCCAGTTTTTGTGCTGGCGGCGTAAATTCATCACAAGTCCGGTCTTTGGCAAATTTATCATCAGGAGCATCACCCTGATGGCAATAAGGAAAACCAAAATGCATGCCTGCCTTGGGCGCATGATTCAATTCGCATGCTGGCATATCGTCACCCATCCAGTCACGTCCGTTCTCAGTAAACCATAAATCCTTTGTCTCAGGATGCCAGTTGAAACCAACAGAATTACGTACACCTTTTGCAAAGATTTCCATATTAGAACCATCAGGATCCATACGGGTAATTGTGGCATAAATATCTCCTTTACCATCACAAACATTACAGGGAGCACCCACTGGAACATATAATTTATCATCTGGTCCGAAGGCAATATACTTCCAGCCATGCCATTTATCATCAGGATATTTGTCGTATACTACAACGGGTTCTGGCGGATTATCCAGTTGCGATTCTATATTATCATAGCGTAAAATTCGATTGACTTCTGCAACATATAAGCTACCATTGCGAAAAGCTACTCCATTCGGCATAAATAACTCTTGATCGAGTACATAAGTCTTATCTGCACGATAATCTCCATCTTCGTCTCTGATAGCATATACCCGACCATCTTTTCTTGTACCGACAAACAACGTACCGCCAGGACTGAGGCACATAGAACGTGCATTGGTCACTTTGTCGGCAAAAACACTGATTTCAAAACCAGGAGGTAATTTGATCTTATCTAATGGCAATTCAGATGCTGACGGCTGTTTTTTAGGCTTCTTATTAACCGTAATGCTGCAAGCTAATGCCAGAATACCCAGAAGAAGTAGTGGAAAGAAATAATTTTTCATAATATTTTTTTACAATGTAGTTTTAAAGGAATGAGGAGGAAATTTATTTTCTCCTCATTCCAAAGAGGACGATTTAGCATAAAAAACCGTTAAATTATATAAAATGTTGAAGGGCTTGGGCTATCTTGGCACTTTGTTTTATTTAAACCAATGCGAAGCATTGTATAGACGTTAACCAAAAATAATATGAATCGAATTATTTCAAGTGTAATTTTATTATTGTTTATCAATATAGCTGCAAAAGCTCAGGATGCTGGTGATTTTAATGTCGGTATCAAAGCCGGGCTTAATTTTACTACTATTTTCAGACCAAAAGAAAAAGATAGTCAGGGAGCGAGCATAGAATCTGGCGCAGCTCTGACTCGCTTTATCATCGGGCCTACCTTTAAATATGCTATTACAGATAGAAATGGACTTATGCTGGAAGTGCTGTATGTGCAGAAAGGAGGACGTTATATTTATGATGGAGAATCTTATTATCTACTCACTCAGCAGGGAAGTGCTACGACTTTCTTCTTTGATGGAAATCGGACAGAAACTATCAATATTAATAATGGTTATCTGGATATTCCTTTGATGTTTTATTATAAAACCAATGACAATCTAAGTCTGTATGCCGGAGGATATGTAGGTTTTTTACTCAATTCAACAGGCGATGGTTCCTTGTCTTTTAATGCCAATGAAAGAACATTCAATGGAGTGAATACAAACTTAACCAATTTCAATATTACTTTAGATTATAATTATAATACTGACGAACCTGGTCAGTCTACAGAAAATAGTGTAGACAATCAGGTATTCAACCTCAACTCTGCCGGTCAACCGGAAGCTTTTGGTTCTTTCACTTATCCTTCAGAATATGGAGCTTATTATGAGTATGATGAAGGCATCAATCGAGGTCAGGAAGGCAATTTCTTTAATCCTTTAGATATTGGGTTAGTTGCTGGTTTGAATTTCCGTTTTGATACAGGTTTAGTATTTGGACTTAGAGGTGCTTATGGTTTGACGGATGTGACGAATAACTTCTATGATAATTCTAAAGTAACAACAGTTGATCCTGCTACAGGCAATTATGCACCTATATCCCGTTCTGATAAAGATGTGAATTTCGGCGTACAGGTTCATGTAGGATTTGAATTTTAAACAATAAAAATAGCTATGAAAGCAATTAAGTTTTTGCTAACAACAACTTTAATGTTAGCTTATCTATGTTCTGTCAATGCGCAGGGGTTATACATCGAACCGGGCGTGTCTTATATGATGCCTTCGACCAATGAAGTCTTAGGTCCTAAAAACCAAAATGTTCTCACACCTGGTTCTGAAATCTATAGTAATGTGGTTGGGTCTTACGGTGCAGGCACTAGTTTGGATCTAACGGTGGGCTACATGCTTAGTCGCAATTTTGGTGTAGAAATAGGGACTTCTTATGTACTTGGCAACGAGACATTGATCGAAGAATTTACGGATGGCAGCAGTTATGATCGTTCTTATGCCACTAATCAGAGGTTGACACTTAGTCCTGGCTTTCTTGTAGATGCAGGAGGTGAAACCTTCAGCCCCTTTGCCCGCTTTAGTCTCTTAATTCCAGTTGCCGGACAAACAGATGGTTTCCGGGAATCTAATGCGCCAGTGATGGTTAGCAGTTCCATACCTCTTTTATTCCCAACGGCTAATGGCTTTGAAGCTACCTCAATTGCCAAAGGAGAATTCTCACTGGGTTTTAATGCTGCTTTTGGTCTTCGTTACCAACTGAATGATATGGTTGGTATCTTTGCTTCTGTGGGGTATACTGGTTTGCGTATTGCCCGAAAAAGCTATGAAGTTCCGGGTGCTATACTAAAGTTTGAAGATGGTACAGAGCTAGATGTATTGCCACTCTTAGCCATCGCAAATAATGGTAGTGCCAGTGATATATATGCTTATGAGGAGTACGTAGATGAGTTGTCGGCAGAAGAATTAGCAGCTTTGCAAGAACAAGGTATTAATGATTATAACGAAAACCCTGTTGATTACCCAGATGTTATTGATAATGCTGTTTTTCTGGCAGAATTAGCAGGAGCAGGTAGTTCTGATAATGTATATACAACTTATGGCTCAAAGGATTTACCAGCCTTAAAAACTCGTCAGGATGTGAGTTTTAGCACGGTGAATATCAGTATAGGCGCACGTTTCCTTTTTGGTGGGGGAAATAATGAATAAATAAAAATTATTTTGAAATATAGACGGCATTGAACCTGATGGTTTAATGCCGTTTTTGTTTTGTGTTAACAATTATCTCCCTTTGGAGGGAGAAAAAGAGGGTGGACAACTGAGTAAAATTCCTCAGTCTTACCCATCCGCAAACCCCAGCTTACACTCTTTTAGCCACTGGCTAAAGCAGCCGCATCATTCCTAATGGAAGGAACTAAAAAACGACTATTTAAAGTCCCTTCATTAGCAAGGGAGGGATTTAGGGAGGGTTCAACTGTGTAATTTGATACACACCTTCTGCCTGTGGTTTATTAAAATCAAAGAAAACACTTATCTTTAAGAAACCAATTTCATAAACGAAAAACAAAACCTCAGATGCAGATACTGCTTCAATGGCTTTTTGGTATACTCGTACTACTCGGCTTCTTTGCGTTGATTGGTACTTTTCTGTACCTCCGTTTTCGGCGTAAGCGTACCCGTGAGAACTTCGCTTTTGTAGCCCTATTTACCATAGGAATATTGGTGGCGAATGCTATTGCGCTGGTAGCAGGCGGCAGTGTCTTTGCAGAATTGATACGTGGATTTAGCAATACCTGGCTTGCCACAGATATGCCTGAAATACAATTAGATACTAGCGATAAATTCACGATCTGCCTATTAATAGCTATGATGGTTTTCGTGGTTTATTTCTTGTATAAAAACTGGACTGGAGCCATCAGTACAAGAGAAGCTAAAGCTAGAGAACTAGGCAACTATAAAGGCAATCTATTCACAGATGCCCGATATGGAAGACCAGGAAATCTCCTTGAAATACACGAAGGACAACTAAAAGATAAGAGACGTGAAGTCTTCCAGCCTGTTATTACCGACCGCTTACCCTGGTATATTCGTGCCGGGCAACTCCTTCGCCTAAGCGACAGAAAATACAATATAGACCTGGGCGATTATGAGCCATATGGACGTGGTGTAAAAACAAGTATGGATGATTCCTATCAGGAACCCAATATTGGAGAAGACTGGTATCAGGAATATAGCTGCTTTATTGCTAAATATGGAGATACGCCGATTGCTATACTTTGTTGTGAAAATATACCCCGCCAAAGCCAGATCGACAGGCTGATAAAAGACATGGGCAATAAGTTTGAAAGATTACTTATTGTCATGGAAGATAATCAAGGCTATGAACCACTTGAAATTCCTGTTTCCTATAAAGTAGAATATCGCTATCAGTATGATATGCTGGAAAATCTGGTGGATTTCAGTGATTATAAAAACTGGCTGTACCGACAATTTTACAAAGAAAAACTATCGAATAGCGATAGAACGCTGAATGATATTTATGTACCCTTAAAAGCAGCTCATTATGATCCGCAACCAGATAGTGAATATTTGAAAAAGGGCGAAGCTATCCAGAATGTAGAGCAGCATGTACTGGACTGGGCAAACAATCCGAAGAATAATAATGAACACCTCGCAGTAGTTGGTGAGTACGGACAAGGTAAAAGCGTACTCAGCCTCAAAGTTGCTTTAGAAATGTTATCAAATCCCGAAAAGTATCAGCGCATTCCTATTGTTATAGAACTAAGAGGAACCAGTCCCAGAAATCGGGATGTTTTGGATATACTTGGTAAGTTTGCCACAGATAATGCCTTAAATGCTCAGGCATTATACCAGCTTCACCGTGCTGGAAAATTGCTCATCATTTTGGAAGGTTTTGATGAAATGGATCTGGTCGGTGATACAGAAATGCTGATGCAGCATTTTCAGCAACTTTGGCAATTAGCAAGAGAACCACAGTCTAGAATTATCATTACCGGACGACCGAATTTATTTACAGATGATCCGCAGAGGCGACAGGCATTAGGTATACATAAGCAACGCATGGAGTTGCCCTATACCCGTGCCGTACATCTTGCGAAGATGGATGTACCACAAATCGAAATTGCCCTGAAAAATGTAGATGTAAAAGTAAAAGATGGTATTCTAAAAGCCCTTATAAAGACAGATGAAAATTCCAGTTTTGGAGAGTTAGTTACTCGTCCTTCTACCTTGTATCAGTTGAGTACAGTATGGGGGAATGAATTGGGTAAAGACCTGCGTCGATTGAATGCTGCGACAGTTATTGGTCGATTTATACAAAATGATTATGATCGGCAAAGTGCCAAGCCTGTGGAAATGCCTTTGACAGCCGATGAGCGTAGCTATTTTGTCATGGGTATAGCTGTGGCAATGATGATGGAAAATACTTATACCAATCAAATCAAAAAACTTGCCCTGGAAGGTATTGTAAAGGAATTATTGGATGATTTTCCTGAAATTTCTCCGTATAGTGATACTGTCAAAGGTAAAAAGCAGGGGAGGTTACTTGATAGATTAAAACAAAACCAGAATGCTTTTGATACTGTATTCAGAGATGTAATTTCGGGTGGTATTTTGGTGACTGACTTGTCTGGCTCAGATACTTTTCGTTTTGCGCATAAGTCTTATTTAGAATATCTGGTCAGTGATTTTTATGTAAATCAGCTTTTACAGGATGAAGAAAGACCTTATGATTTGAAAATTGCGAATGCTGTTAAGAAAGCTTTGAATTTTAAGGATAATCAGCTAGAGCAAAGCTTTGATGTGGATAATTTTATAGCACAATTGATTGCTAATCGTGTTCGCCTGAAAAATGAAGACGGACAGGAAATATCCATTAAAGAAAATGAAAAAGCTTATTCGAGATATATCTTTAATAAATTATGCCCTACTGTATGGGAAAGACTTTTCCCCAGAAAAATGTTCTGGTTACGTTTACACAAAAGTTTACTTCCTTTGCATAGCATCGCCATTATTACACTGCTTTTAGGTATTGCGACTTACTTTACAGAATACCAATTTTTAGCTTGGATGACTGTGGCTGGGCAAGTTTCCTGGTATTTGGGGTTTTACTTTTTTGGCTTATTGAAAAAAGACGATGCAGTCATAATAGAACGAAGTTTATATACAAATAGATTAAGGCTTTGGCAAAGTACAATTAAGAATATGGACTTAGGAGAAATTAGTCCTATTTTATTCAAAAAGACAAAAACAATATTGGCTTCAAACCTGTTGGCCCACAGAGAAGTGATATTGCCAAACATAGGCCTTCAACTTGCGCTTATTAGCGCAGTCGCATTCGCAGTCGCATTCGCAGGCGCAGGCGCAGTCGCAGGCGCAGTCGCAGGCGCAG
>JAHDFX010000169.1 GCA_020627965.1 Saprospiraceae bacterium
AAAAAGACAACCTTTCACTGCAAACACTCGTTTTAAATATGCAAAAAATGATATTTTGAATACTGGTGACTAATCACCTATATTTAGTCTAAACAGTAAAACACACAATTATGTACGGAGGTTATATGATTATTACAATTATCTGCGCTGCTATTGGCGGGATAATTGGAAAAGTACTACAAAGTAAGATCAATAAATATCTGCAAGTACCTATGCGAGCGGGATTATCCGGTGCAGAGGTGGCAAAACAAATGTTGGATCATTATGGTCTTCACGATGTTCGCATTGTACAGGGACAGGGTTTTCTTACAGATCACTACAACCCACAAACAAAAACTATTAGTTTGAGTCCGCATATTTATCAGGGAAACAGTGTTGCTTCCGCAGCTGTAGCAGCACATGAGTGTGGGCATGCAGTACAACATGCAGAGGCTTATGGTTTTCTTCAAATGCGTTCTGCAATTGTTCCTATTGTACAGCTTTCTTCACGTATGCAGCAATTTGTACTGATGGGAGCTTTCATGGGTATAGGAGCAGGTGCAGCAGGCGGTGGTGGATTTAGCATTGGGAATATTTTGTTGCTGGCCGCTATAGTTTTATTTAGTATCACAGCTTTATTCTCTTTTGTAACCTTACCAGTGGAGTTTGATGCAAGTAAACGTGCACTAGTCTGGCTAGATTCAACAGGAATAGCACAAGGAGCTGAATATGATGGAGCAAAAGATGCTTTAAGGTGGGCAGCTATGACTTATGTAGCAGCGGCGCTATCAGCATTGATTATGGTGCTTTATCTAATAACGCGCCTACAGAGTCGAAATTAAGAGAACTTAGATGTAAAAATATAAGCGGATAGAGGCTAGGCTTCCATCCGCTTTTTTTGTACATTGTTGAATTGATTAAGATATTTCTGTCTAAGTGCTTATCTTACTGCTATGCTTAAAATATCTTCCAAACTTCCTGATGTAGGCACTACAATTTTTACAGTAATGAGTGCCCTTGCCAATGAACACAAAGCCATTAATTTATCTCAGGGTTTTCCCAATTATGATTGTGATCCGGTTTTGAAAGAACTGGTGGCTAAATATGTAAGAGAAGGTTACAATCAATATGCGCCCATGGCGGGTTTGCCGGAACTCAATGAACAGTTGTATACTAAAATAGCTCATTTATATGGTACGCAAGTACATCCGATTGCAGAGATTACCATGACAGCAGGTGCTACACAGGCGGTTTATACGGCAGTTACAGCTTTTGTAAAGCCAGGAGACGAAGTTATTCTTATAGAACCTGCTTACGATTGTTATCGCCCGGCTATTGAGCTTTGTGGAGGTATTCCGGTTCCTTATGAATTATCCAAACCTGATTATAAAGTAGACTGGACAGCTTTTGAGCAACTCATTAACTCAAAGACAAAAATGATTATGCTCAACACACCGCACAATCCGTCAGGAACTATTTTTTCTGAACAGGATATGCTGGAATTACAACGGATCACAAACGATACGGACATCATAGTACTGAGTGACGAGGTATATGAACATATCGTGTTTGATGGAGAAGAACATCAAAGTGTTTTGCGTTTTCCAGATTTATTTGCGAGAAGCATAGCAACTTATTCTTTTGGAAAAACTTTTCACAATACTGGCTGGAAACTAGGTTATGCAGTTGCTCCTGAATACCTGATGGATGAATTCAGAAAGGTACACCAGTTCAATGTTTTTTGTGTCAACCGCCCTATGCAACACGCATTGGCTGATTACATGAAAAATGCCGATAATTATCTTGAGCTGAGTCCCTTCTACGAAAAGAAAAGAGATTATTTTCTGGATACTATAAAAGGTTCCCGCTTCCGTCCGATCCCCTGTACGGGTACATATTTTCAAGCAGTAGACTACAGTGCTATTAGCGATGAACCAGATACAGATTTTGCAAAAAGACTGACCACAGAATATGGCGTAGCAGCAATACCTGTATCGGTGTTTTATAGTTCAGGAAGGGATGAAAAAGTCGTTCGCTTTTGCTTTGCTAAAACTGAGGATATGCTCGAAAGGGCAGGGGAGTTGTTGTGTAAAGTGTAACTATCACATCAAAGAAAATTATATAAAAATGACAACAAAAGAAATTGCAAATAAATGGGCAGAATACTGCCGTACTGGTCAATGGGATCAGGCTCAAACTGAACTTTATGCGGAGAATTGTGTCAGTCTTGAAATGGAAGGCGCACAGGGGTTTCCACCTCGTGTAGAAGGCATGGAAGCCATCAAAGCTAAAGGCGAAAACTGGAACAGCATGGTCGAAGAATTTCACGGTGTAGAAATAGACGGGCCTATTGTTGCGGGGGATCATTTTTCCGCTACGATGAAGATGGACATTACCATGAAAGGTCGTCCGAGAAAAGTAGACGAAGAAGTCGCTATATTCCGAGTGGCGAATGGAAAGATAGTATCAGAACAGTTTTTCTATCCAGTATAATGAATACTGATTCGCTAACGTGGAAATAAGCAAGGTGAGACATCCCGAATTTTAAAAGTGACAAGAAAATGTCCCTAGTCGATAGTTGGAGTGTTTTTAATTATGCTTCTAACACCTAACACCTCAACACCTCAACACAAAATTAATACCCCTCATCTTCCACATCATCACAATGATAATGCTTATGTTCCTTCATTTTCGGCTTCTGCGTCTCCGCTCCGCCTTTCTTTTCACTAATTAATTTCTGGATCAATCGAGTTCTTTCTTTACGAATAGCTTCACGCTTTGCTTCGTCTGATACTTTATCATAAAACTTAATACCATCTACTAAAGTCATTTCTGCCTGTGCATAGATAGACAAAGGATTGTCTGACCAAAGAACCAAATCGGCATCTTTGCCAGCTTTTATGCTGCCTACACGACTATCAATACGGAGCAGTTTGGCTGGATTGAGTGTAACAAATTTCCAGGCTTCTTCCTCGCTCATATCACCATACATAACAGCTTTTGCAGCTTCCTGATTCAGGCGCCTTGCCATTTCTGCATCATCTGAATTATAGGCAACAACAACATCCTGTTCATGCATAATAGCACCATTATAAGGAATAGCATCAATCACTTCATATTTATAAGCCCACCAATCTGAAAAGGTAGAACCTCCTGCTCCGTGATCGTGCAATTTGTCAGCAATTTTATAACCCTCCAGAATATGGGTAAACGTATTGATATTAAAACCAAAACGCTCAGCTACTTTCATGAGCATATTGATTTCACTTTGCACATAAGAATGGCAGGTAATAAAACGCTCTTTGTTCAGTATCTCCAATAAAGCTTCCAGATCAAGATCACGACGTGTGATCTTACCTGACCTGCGACCAGCTTCATATTCTCTGGCTCTGGTGAAGTAATTGACATATACCTGCTCAACGCCCATTCGTGTCTGTGGGAAACGAGTCGTATTATTATCGCCCCAGTTCGATTGCTTCACATTTTCTCCCAGTGCAAATTTGATAAACTTAGGAGCGTTCTCAAATTTCATAGCTTCAGGGGCATAGCCAAAACGCATTTTAATAAGAGCTGATTGTCCGCCAATAGGATTTGCTGAACCATGTAAAAGTTGAGCCGTTGTTACTCCGCCAGCTAATTGACGATAAATATTAACATCTTCGGAATTGACAACATCGGCAATGCTTACTTCTGCACTGCTGTTCTGAGTGCCTTCATTCACGCCTCTGCTGATGGCAATATGAGAATGTTCATCAACAATACCAGAGGTCAGGTGTTTTCCTGTACCATCAATGACCGTACAATTTTTGTCAGAAAGATTTTTACCAATATTACTGATTTTTCCATTACTGACCAATACATCTGCATTTTCAAGTATACCATCTTTTTCATTGGTCCAGACTGTCGCATTACGGATGAGGAATGTTTCTGGCTTGGGCAGCTCAGTATTGCCGTAAGACACAAAAGGATACATCACCTTTGCTTTTTCTTTACTGGCAGTTTCTTCTTTTTTATCTTTTTTCTCTTCTTCAAAAGGGCTTTTTTGTACTGCTTCCCAATTCAGCCAGTTGCCATCTCCATCTGTACCACTTCCTTTCCAGCCCTTATTATTGGCCGTTCCCGTAAGGGTATAAAAACCAGCATCTTTTTCTGGCTTGAAGACCAAATTAAGCGTATTGCCCGTAAGGGTGTGAGAAATATTGATCTTATTGGAATCCGACTCTTCATAAACCATCTTGGGCTTATCTTTACTTCCTTTTACCTTGACTAAATAACTTTCACGACCTGCCTTTAGCTCATAATTGCCACGCAGATCTACTGTGGCAGGCTCATTTAAAATGAAAGCATTGCCCTGTACCCAATTGTGATAAATCGTCGTTCCTTTATCAAAAATATCACCTGAAGTAATGATGAAATTAGCCCATTTACCATTTTCAAGGCTGCCAATTTGATTGTTGACGCTCAATAATTTTGCAGGCGTATAGGTCAGTGCTTTCAGCGCATCAGCTTCCGACAGACCATATTTGACAGCTTTGCGTAAATTTTTCCAGAAGGATTTTTTATCTTTCAATAAGCTAGTAGTCAGTGCAAACTCAATACCAGCATCTGCCAGTCTGCCAGGATTAGAGGGAGCCATTTCCCAATGTTTCATATCTGCCAGATTGACTAGTCGTGCATCGTAAGGGTCTTCTACATCATAAGCCTTTGGAAAATTGAGAGAAACGATCAGTGGAGAACTGGTTGCTTTGATTTCATTGATACGTTGGTATTCATCACCTGTTGCACGTATGATGTAATTCACACCAAATTCTTTTCCAAGCTTTGTCATACGCAAAATTTCTAATCTGTCGCGTACTGCCATGATTTGCGGTAAAGCAGCAAGTTCATTCCAGCGTTGTAGCTGAATATTGGTTTCTTCTTTATATCCTTGTTTTTTGTACCAATCTGCATCCAGATAAGTTTGGCGCATTAGGGCGATTACGCCCATCAGCGAGCTTGGATAACCTTGAGTAGAAGAACCTTTGCTGACAGATAATTGATGTGCAGCAGTTTCTTTTAGAATTGCCAGATGCTCACGTTTGTTGTTTAGTGTTACCAATGCAGAGCTACCACGAGAAATCCCGTCCTCACGTAAACTTTGAACCGTACCAAAACCCAATTTTCTAAGCTCTTTAGCGGCTTTTTCATCATGCGCAAATTCTTCATGTGCACGAAATTCAGTCTTCAAAGCCTGGTTCCAGCTATAAGCTCCTTCTTTGTTGGAATATTCCTGAGGGCGACGACCGCTACGTTCAGCTTTTTTAACTTCAGGCATACCATAATTGGTAAACAGGTCAATGAAAGAAGGGTAAATATACTTACCTTCCAGATCAACTTCTACAGCGCCAGCAGGGACAGGAATACGTGTACCAACACTAACAACTTTCCCATCCTTAATGACCAATGTGCCATTCTCTATTTTACTATCGTAATCGGTATAAATAGTGGCATTAGTAAAAGCATAATGCCCGTCTCTTTCGTCATAGACTTTATCTTGCGGAAAGGTTTTCTGAGCAAAAACAGCACTTGCAAGTAAACAAATGACTAGTGTACCAAATATATTTTTCATATTATGAACTTGAATTATCATGACCTGGTACAAATATAGTGTATTGAATTGATTAAGCGTATGGAGTGATTGAGTTAATTGAGTTATTGGGTTGAAACTACTCAATCAATCAATCACTCAATCACTCAATCACTCAATCAATTAACTCAACCTCCCCAAAACCGGATAATATCCTGAATATCTTCTCGTTTTTTCAAGCAGTAAATTTTTTGGTGTTGTAAACTGTAGCCTATAACCTTGGGAAATGAACGGCTACAATGTCTTGACCAGAGAGAAAATGTATTGGCTCCTATATCTGCAACAACAAGTTTATCATCCATTTCAATTTTCGGAAGCTCATAATTTTTACCCAAAAAATCGCCTCCATAGCATAGCGGACCACCAATATGATGTGGCTGAGACGGAGCTGTTTTTAAGTTTCCATCAGGCTCCAAAACTGTGATTTGATGACGAATGGGATTCGGTTGATAAATCTCTCTTGGAAACATATCTCCGCCATTATGAATAATAGCAATGGGTGTTGCATCGGCTTCATGCTTTAATAGATACTCTACATGACTGACCAGCCATGCGGTGTGTGCATAAACAAAGCGTCCGTATTCTGTAATGACCTTAAAGCGTTGGAAAAAATCGGGATAATGACTTTGAATTTCATTGACATACCAATCCAGTGATTCCTGCTTGCCTTTGCCATAATTGGCAGGAAAACCTCCGCCTATATCTACAAATTCAACCTTGCGAAGTGTCTGTTGTTCTATCTCATCTGCCAAGGCGATAATGCTGCCAATGGCTTTTATATTGGCATCCAGTGTTTTTAATTGAGAACCGATATGTATGTGAAGTCCATTGATAAAAGGATATTGCAGGCAGGCTTGAATAATATCTTCCTTACGGGAAATAGGAACGCCAAATTTAGACTCCATTCCGCTAACATTGTACAGACTTACCGTATCAGCTTTTACAAGTGGATTGATACGAATACCAACAGGATTCTTAATGTCAGTAGGAAATCTTTCCAGTTCGTCAAGCGTATTGATATTGATAATGGCACCAGAAATTTGTTGACTACATTGACTAATCTCGGATCGTGTTTTGGCGGGAGAATCGAATACCAAATGATTACTTCCTGCACCAGCCACCTGTGCGATTTGTAATTCTTCAAAAGAGGCAGCCTCTAGTGAATAGCCATGGTCAAGAACATGTTTGAGTACCTGAATCAGCGGACAGGTTTTGATAGCAATGGCATGTTGCACATGCTCAGGAAAAGTATCTCTTAAATGCTCTAGTCGATTATTAAGTATATCAAAATCAAAAAAAATGACAGAATTGTCCTGTTGGTCAATCAGTTTTTCACGAATTGCCCATTGATATACCTGACTATATTGTTCATCAGTCAATCTGTTTAGCATAAGTTCTGATTTTTTCTTCGAGTATGTTAAGTAGCCATTCATCTAAGAGGAAGGGCTTCTCTTTTTCGAGCATTCTCCGAATATTATAAGAACCAATAGCCAGACGAATAAAAGACCGGTCGCCATAATTCACAGGCTGACCAATAAACACACGATTCATACCATGAAAGTCTTCGTATTGGGTAGTGACCAGCTTTCTGAACAGTTCTTTGAGTTGGGCATTATCCCAGAATTTTCCGTTTGTTTTTACCCTAAAAGAAATGATAGACTTATTGGTTAGTCCCTGATCGGGCATAAGATGAAAACAGTCACGACGTTCCAACTCCTGATTGATGTATTGATTCCAGGCTGAAATCATGCCGAGCGAATCTTTCATCAGTACCTGATCGAAGGCTTCCATTTCTGAAATAGCTGCTTCCCAGCGATATAGCAAACCAAGGTTTTGATGATCTCTGAATTGTGCTTGTAGGTTGGGCAGACAATTGGGTAAATCGTATTTTGAAAATAAGTTGGTGTAAGCGGGGTCTACTTTTACTTTACTTTTTGCCAGCTTATTTACGATAGATTTGGGAACCATCAAGGCGCCACAGAACGGAGGTGCCTGAAAAAATTTGGAACCAGTAATCATCACCATAGCATCCATATCCAGCAATTGATTGATGAGTTTTTTCTTGTTTCTGAATTGGCAAAGATCCACTACCCAGAGGATGCTATTTGTTTTTACTTCGCTGATGACATTGAGGTTGTCTTCAATGCCAGATTTACTACCCATGACCAAGCTACCGATTTTTACATGATCTGGATGGTCTTTTATGGTTTGCTTGATAAATGGTTTATTATCATGAATAAAACCTTCTTTATTCCTTGCCGGAAAATGTTTTACTTCGATATTTAAAGAAGAAGAAAGAGGAGATTTTAATGGAACCTGTTCTGCAAATTGAGTATGTCCCATAAAGTAATTTCCGGCACAGGCGACCTGTGTTCCAGAACCTAATTCTTCAGGGCAGGTCAGCAAATTCAAGATTTTCTTTTCAGGATATAGCAGTTGGGCAAATAGCAGGGGATAATAAGCCAGATCGCTGCCAGAGGGCGCAAAGAATAACTCAAATTTATCTTGGTCCGGATAACTCAGGCATTTTTTTAACCGCTGAGTATGTTCGTCTTTAATAGTTTTGAAAGAAGTACTTTTCAATGCTTCATGTAATTGTTCTAATGCAGCACCTGAGTGTGGTGTAAGCGTATTACAAGTGCAAGAACCTCTATTCAATAAACCAGTATAATCAGCAGGGTGGAGGTGGTATTTGTTGCGTTGAGTTTCTTCGTGAATAAACACTCTTTCATCACCTCCATTAACAAGTAGTTCGGGTATGTACATTTTGCAAATTTACGTTAAAATGTCGTTAATGAGACATTTTTAATTTGCTAACATAATCAACAAGGGACTTGTTTAGGAACCAAGACGAAGCAGTATAGTACTTAGTATAATACAACTCCCCCCAATAAGCATACTAAAACTCAAGACCTCACCCAACACAAAAAAGCCTAATAATATTGCGCTGATAACTTCAGAATAAGTCAGCATAGAAACTCGGGAAGCAGGAAGGTGTTTTAAACCAAAAAAGAAGAGTCGAAAAGCCAATACACCGATTAATACACCATAAATAATACCTATTTGGATATCAAATAGGGTAGGAGCGGGTTCATTAAAAACGAAGAAAGGAAGAAAAACTAAAGCCCCTAAAAGATTTTGATAAAAAATACTCTCATCTGGAGTGTAATTCTTAGACTCAGTTTTAAATATAATGACCATCAAAGCATATATAAATGCAGAACCAAGAGCAGCACTCATTCCTATGAAATCTTTGTTCTCAAAAGAAAAAGTTTGTTCGGAGTAGGCAATAATGATACCTGCAAAAGATAAAGCAAGCAGTAGAATTTGTTTCAGACTTATTTTTTCTTTTAAAAAGAGTACGCCGAATATAGTCGCAAAAATAGGCCAGGTATAAAAGATCACTATACCGCTACTGATAGAAGTATAGATAAAAGCGGTCATGAAAAGATAAATACGGATAACATTCAGGGCTGAAGCGCCCAGCATGACTTTATAGTTGCCACGAAAAAATGGGAGACCTTGTTGGTGTATAAAAAAAGCTAAGACCAAGCAGGGGATGAATGTCCGTATCCAGGCTATAGAAGTGGCAGGAATAGTAAAGCACTTGATAAAAACGCCACCCAAGCCACCAATAAAGGCGCCAGTAATAACAGCTAAATAGGCTCTTTCTTTCACAGGTGCAAGATAGCACTATATTTACTGATAAAAGCAAAAACCCAATGCGAAGCATTGCCAATAAAAAAAGCCAACCTGTGCTGCAAACAAGTTGGCTTATCAACATGAAACCTTATTATTTAATCACTAAAACATTATCAAATTCTTTTTTTCCGGGGTCTCTGTCGCTAACCTGCTTATGGAGGCAGGCTAGCTGGTTTGTTTATACTTTGGTTGATAGAGCGGAAAATGTTCGTTTGAGGATTTTGGGCTAACCTGCTTATGGAGGCAGGCTAGCGGTCGTTTATACTTTGGTCGATAGAGCGGAAATGTTTGGTTTGGGACGGGACTCTTAAAAAAGGCTTGGCTAAATTATCTTGATGCTAGTGTCGTTGTTAGCAGATCATTTCTGAAAACATCAATTACTGCTACATCTTCTGGTGCATAAATAGTATACTCAACACGGAACAACTGCTTCTCATCTTTAAAGAATACTAAGTTGTTATTAGGGTTGTCGTAGATCAAGATTTTATCACTTGCGTTTGCTGTCATGATGTCATAATCACCTGTTTCTGCCAGCATTTCAATGGCTTTATATTTAGCTTTAACAGGCACAAGACTAGTTTCAATACTTACCATATTCTGATTCCAGGTTCTAACTACTACATTGTCTTCCAATTTCACGATAATTGTATTAACATCTTCTGTAGAGAAAGATTGTAGAATATTTTTCTTCACCTGATAAGTATCATTTTGAGCTTGAAGAGCAAAAGTTGCTGTTAAGATGATTGCGATGATTGTGATAAAATTTTTCATTGTAGCCTTTTTTTAATTGTGTGTGGTTTTCGTGGGCAACAATGTTTGTTCGTTTTGACATTACAAAGATGGGGCGATTATCCTCGTTACACAATAGGACGCAAATCCTGTCCAACACTTTTTTTAAAAACTCGTGACATGGTAAAGTGTTTTTTTGTGAATAAAATATAACCTTTTAAAGCTTGGAAGCCAATTGTTGTTATTTTTTGAAGCCTTTTTTAGTCGTGACGTAAAAAGCTGTTTTTTTTGAGGCTTAAAGTCTTATTACAGGAAGTTTTTAGGGCTTTTATGTATCAAAAACAGCTTTGCTATCTTTTTGAAAAAAAATGAAAAAAATCTGTTTTTACTAAAAAAGAGGGGCAAAATGGCAGTTTACTAAGAGATTTTTAAGCAAATTCAGCCTAAAATAGCATTTGCAGAAGCTACAAGTCCAAAAAATATCACGAAAACAGTGAGGTCTGTTTTCCAAAAGCATAAGGATTTTCCAGCATTAATAAATTTTGCTTTCTATCCAGTCCACCCTCGTAGCCAGTCAGGTTGCCGTCAATACCAATAACACGATGGCATGGAGCGATGATGGGAATAGGATTTTGTTTGCAGGCTGCACCAATTGCCCGGACAGCCTTTCTATCACCTAGCTGCATAGCGATCTTTAAATAGGAATAAGTTTGACCATAAGGAATATCCTGTAGCGCAGTCCATACAGCTTTTTGAAAAATGGTGCCACGAAAAGTCAGGCGCAAGTCGAAGGTTTTACGTTTTTTGGCAAAATACTCTTCCAGTTGTTCGAGTACACCATCGAGGCATGCTGGTACATCATCACGAGAGGCGCCTTCAGGCATTTCATCGTGAAAAGTAATAGCCGTAACACCTTCCAGTTGGCTGCCAGTAATTTTCAATAAGCCAACTGGTGAATCGAACCAGGCACTTTGCTTCATGATTTGATATTATTCTTAACCAAATAGTCCACCCATATCCATACCCGGAGGTAATAAGCCAGACATTAAACTTTTAGATTCTTCAGCTGCCTTGGCCTTGGCTTCATCCATAGCTCTATTAATAGCAACTAATAATAAGTCTTCCAATTCTTCAGCATCACCGCCTTCCAATAATTCTGGCGCAATAGTAATATTAACTATTTGCTGATTGGCATTAGCCAGTATCTTTACTTGTCCATCGCCAGCTTGAGCATCGACCATGATGCCATTAAGTTTGTTTTGCAGGTCGTCCTGCATGTCTTTTATTTTGTCAAACATTGTTTAGTGATTTGGTGATTGATAAATGTGTTGATGTACGCCTTGTGTTGAAGTATTGATGTTGTATTTTTAATTAAAGTACAGACTAACATTAACACCACAACAGGTAAAACAACTACTTAGGTTGCTCCATGACTGAGCCACAATTATTACAAGTACGCAGCTCTTCCGAGTTCATAAACTTATTCATAACAACAGGCAGCTGATTCACAATGTCGGTCATTTCGAAGCTGTCTTCATGTAATTTATTATTACAATTTTCACAGAACCACATTAGTTTATCTTGTTCATCTCCACGACGATAACGTTCAATAACCAAGCCTATTGTATTGGCAGGGCGTTGGGGAGAATGTGGTATGCGTGGAGGTAATAAGAACATTTCACCCTCACGAATTTGAATATCTTCCGGCTTACCATCTTCATTGATGATCTTTAGTGTAATATCACCTTCCAACTGATAGAATAATTCTTCTCCATCTTCATAATGGTAATCTTTGCGTCCGTTTGGTCCACCTACTACCATTACGATATAGTCGTCATTTTCAAGATATACCTGTTTATTGCCTACGGGTGGTTTCAGTAAATGACGATGTTCGTCTACCCATGCCTGGAGGTTGAATGGTTTTGCAAATGCCATAATGTTTGGTTTATGTTGGTTTTAAAATCCTGCTCTATCTACCTTGATCCTTTCCTCTCTATCTGCCAATTCCCAGGCAGTCAGGAAGACAAGACGGGCGATACGTTCCATTTTCGTATAATCAATCTTTTCGAAAGTATCTGTCGGGCGGTGATAATCTTCATGTACACCACTAAAGAAGAATGCTGCTGGAATACCCTTCTCTGCAAAGTTATAATGATCGGAGCGATAATAAAAACGATTAGGATCATCTGGTTCATTGAAAGTATAATCCAGTTCCATTTGTGTGTAACGCTCATTCATATCTTTATTAATAGCATCAAGCGCCGTACTGAGCCTGTCGGCACCAATTACATAAACATAGTTCGGATTCAGCCTGTGCGCTTCATCTACCCGCCCGATCATGTCAACGTTTAGATTCGCCACGGTATTTTCCAATGGGAAAACCGGATTATTGACATAATATTCAGAACCCAGCAAACCTTTTTCTTCACCAGATACTGCCATGACCAATATACTACGACGTGGCTGAATACCCTGGTCTTTAGCCTGAGCAAAAGCTTCGGCAATTTCCAGTACTGCTGAAGTTCCTGTACCATTATCATCTGCACCGTTAAAAATATCGTCAGCACGTTTGCCGAGATGATCGTAGTGGGCGGTAATAACGATCAATTCATCATTAACATCTGAATCAGAACCACGAATGAAACCCATAACATTTTCTGCCATGACATCCTGCTGAGTTTCTTTTTGTGTGATGGTGATATCACACTTTAATTTGACTGATTTTGGCTTGCCTTTATCTCTGATCTCATCACGGGCTTTAATAACTTTATCTAGCTTACTACCAATAATGTCCTTTGCCATGTCAGATGAAATATAGCAACTGTTAATGAGCTTCTTAGAAGGGTCATCATCTTTTAAAAACAGCACAGGCTCTGTTAAGCGATAAGCATAACGACTGACATAGAATGGAATATTTTGCTCTATTAATAAAACAGTCTTAACACCTTTTTTACGTGCTACCTGTAGTTTTTTGCGCCAGTCTGTTGTCCATTCAGAAAGCTCTCTGCTACCTGTAATATAGGAGATGCTGTCTTTATTCATAGGCTCGCCCTGATAAATAAGAATAATCTTGTTTTTGACATCTACTCCTTTATAATCACTGTATCTGGGATCGTCTACACCATAACCAAGAAAGATAACTTCGTCTCTTGTTACTGGACCACGACTACGATTGGAAGTCGGAAAACTATAAAAATCTTTTGTGTATTCATATAGCTTTTTGTTGGCAGTAATACGAATGGTTTCCCAGGTTTCTGATACTAAAGGAATATTTTGGAAATAAGTTTTTTCGTCACCAAAATCAGGACAACCGAGGTCTTTAAAGTGATTAGATATATAATTGGCAGCCTTCTTTTGTCCTAGTTTACCGGTCTCTCGACCTTCATACTCATCTGAAGCTAGTATGCTTAGGTGCTCTTCCAGTTCGGTTGCAGTGATTGTGGAAGCCATTCGACTGGCATCATCCATTACAGGAAAATCGTAGGCAGTCATCTTTTTGGCTTCAGGCAGAATAATTTCTTCATTTTCATCTGAAATAGGGGCAACGGATACACCAAGACTAGGTTTTTCTTCCTTCTCTTCTACCTCTGTCACCTGCATTTCTTCCGGCTTTTCTGCTTCTACTATAGAAGGACGCGTCCGATCAATGGGCGGAGTAGCTGTAACTTCTGTAGCCTCTTCCTGACTGACAATTCTTTTCTGTTTGTTTTTGTCTTTGAAGACAACTTCTTCTGAAGATATCTTTTCTTCTTGTGGGGGAGATTTTTTTGTCTCTATCTTATCGCCTACTATGGTTTTAGTTTCCAAAATAGTACGCTTAATAATAGAAACATTGATGATGGTATCGTAAGCTATCACCTCTGTA
>JAHDFX010000170.1 GCA_020627965.1 Saprospiraceae bacterium
ATTTGAGGATCAATAAATTATAAAAAATCTGAAAAATGGATTTTATTTTTTTGAGTATGTGGGTATTCTGCAAACGTTCAAAAAATATTGCCTAATGAAAAACTAAAGCGAATATCCTGATTGTCAATATACTGGATGTATGAGCTTTATGTCGATTTACATTTGACTGATAAAAGCAAAAACCAATACGGAGTATTGTCTTTAATAAGTCTATTAAAAAAACAATACATGGCTATATGCTAATCCATTGGCAACACTATTAAAATTATCTCTGGATTTTACGGTATTTTCTCCAAACAATTCAATCATAAAATTTCTGATTGGTTTGACCATTGATGTACCGCCTGTCATGAATACTGTGTCAATTTCAAGGGGTGATACTTTTGATCTTTGCAGAAAGTCTAACAAATATAGCCGAATCTTATTTACATCATCATTAACTATTTCAGTCGAGAATTCTTCGATGGAAATAGCTTCGTCGAAGTCTATTCCACTATGAGCAAACTTAAAATTTACGCTATCGTTTTCACTTAGACCTATTTTAGCTTTTTCAATTTTTTGAAAGATGGAGTAGCCTAAATTATTCCTGACCAGCCTTACAAGATTTTTAAACCTTGGGGCTTCACCAGTCAGGTAATAAAACTTATCCAATGCGTTTTGGAGTTTTATACTATCAAAAAAGTTCATCTTTTCCCATGAGCAAATATTGAGATAAAAGCTGCGGGGGACTTCTACTGTTGTGTCAAAATCTTTGTAGGTTAAACCTCTGCCAAAATGATAGGTTCCTTTGTTCCACATGATTGAAGAATCAAAATTATCACCACCGATATAAATACCTCCTTGTCCAATGATGTCTTCTTTTCTATTGGTCTTTTTTAGTTTTGACGGGCTTAGTTTCATCAGGGTAAAATCTGAGGTTCCACCTCCCATATCTGCGACTAAAACCATTTCGTCTTTTGATATTATTCTCTCGTAGGTAAAGGCGGCAGCAATGGGTTCCATTTGGAATGCTATTTCTTCAAACCCGGCTAATTTAGCGGCTTTTTCAAGTCTGTCTTGAGCCAGTTGGTCTTTTTCGGGATTTTCATCAAAAACTACTGGTCTGCCCAAAACAGCTTTTCGGACGTCTTCTCCGATAAAGGCATCGGCTTTTTCTTTCAGGTGTTTTAAAATTATACAAACTAAATCTTCAGCTTTTAATTTCTTATTGTACACCCTGGTTTCTTTAAAACCGCTTCGAGGTAATACTCTTTTGATAGATTTCATGAACCTACCCTTCATCTTATTTTCAATATATTTCTCTATTGCCTGCTCCCCTACAAAGTGAATCAATGGACTTCTGGAGTTTTTTAATTGTGGGAAAAAGATGAGGGAACTTTCACTATAAGTTTTAATTATTTCATTAGAGGAGGAATCAATAATTGAGATAGCAGAATTTGTTGTACCAAAATCAATTCCGTAAATGTATTTACTCATTTTAGTATCGTTAGTTTTTTATCCATAATTAAATTTTATTGCTGATTAGGGATTTTGTATATTATTCCTCATCCCTAAGTTCTTCGAGTGGGTATACTTTCACTATCTTTAGGTTTGTTGTCTTTACCACCTTGGCAACTACAAAAATATTAAAAATCCTTTTTCAAGTCTAAATCTTAATCTAATGTTGAAATATCAAGCAGATCTTCGCACTGTGTTTTTTATGATTATCACTACTGGCTTATTAGTCTTGTTATGGCAGATGGGTGCTGTATTAAGTTGGTGGATATGGGTTCCGCTTTATTTATTTCAGCTCTTAATGTCCGTTTCCGTTTCAGTAATGACACACAATCATAAACATCTTCCGATGTGGAAAAATAAGTTTATGAATGTAGTAACGGACAACTGGTTAACCATGTTTTATGGTTTTCCTGTATTTGCCTGGGAACCTACTCATATGAACAATCATCATGTACATATTAATACTGATGAAGATTATACGAGAACGCATCGCTATACAGAAAAGAATAACCTTTTTACTTTACTTACTTATCCAACGGTTAGTAGTCGTTTTCAAATTAAACATGTATTCGACTTCTTTTTTAGCCGCTGGAATGTTAGTAAGAAGGATTTTTTCCTGAATGCCTTACAGTTTATCTGTTTGTTCACTTTCATAATTATTGCCTTAATACTCGATTGGAAAAAGGCATTGATTTATGTAATTCTACCTCAGCAACTTTCTGTTTATAGTGTGTTGATATTTAACTACATACAACATGTTCATGCTGATGAAGAGACCAAATATAACAATTCTCGAAACATGACAGGTTCGCTACTGAATTTTTTCTTGATTAATAATGGCTATCATACAGCACACCATATTTCTCCGGGAACGCATTGGAGTAAACTCAAAGAGAAGCATTATAAATTGGTAGATAAAATTGATCCATCTCTTAATGAAAGTAATTTTGGTTGGTATCTTATGAGAACTTTTATTCTCTCGATTTTTATTCCTAAATATCGTTCTAAGTCAATGCGTTTGGAGCGAATTGCAAAACAACAAAAAGAAACCATTAAACAGCAGTACGTTTAAACTTTAAGCAGAAGCTAGTGTTCTGTAAACTAAGTAATTGGTGGTTTTGGGCAATGAATTTTGTGTCTGAACGAAGAACCCCGGAGCCGAATAGCCTTAGCTATTGGGCGAGGACGTGATGAAGTGCAGGCGCAAAAGGCATGTCCAAAATTACTCAGAACTTAGTTTACAGAACACTAGTGCCTTCGGTACGAAATAAACGCCCATATTGTACGAAGTTATTTTTGCTCTGACCAAGGCGGAGGTTCCTGACTTTAGCCATAGTTAAACGAAGGGTTCTCCAACGCAGGGCAGGGGAAAAAGAACGAGCACATAGGGTGAATTATTTCGTTCCGGAGGCACTACACCTTCCCCGAGTACGCTTGTGACGGTGATTTTTCCTTCCAGCTTCTCCACCATTTTCTATATTAGCTCTTTTGACCGTCACTCTTTTTTTTATAACAGACTGCTTTTTTTAACATATTACCATAATTTTGCAGCCAATACGCTTTCTATTCTAATTAAAATTTCTTTAATTTGTATCAAAGAATAGGCATTCCCCTCGATACAATATCCAAAATCCGTTTTTACGATAAAATAATGGTAATTGTCAAAGTCTGACTATGATTCAAGTACAGATGGCTTTGGGCAAATTATGAGTACACCACCTTTGATATTAGAAATTCAACTTCCATGCTGAATCTCTGATACTTTATCAATACCCGGTATTTTCTTCTCATTTTGTCTACTATCTGAAGGCGAAAACAATTACAAATCACTCATTTATAAATAACCAATACTATGTGTAGAAGTAGACGTATTCTATTTACTGCACTGCTCTTTTGCTTTTGGAGCTTCTCCTCATCGGGGCAAGATCCAATCATTCTTGGAGCAGGTAATGCAGACGGCATGACCATTACGACAAGTAGTTCTAATGGCAGCACCACAGGCGAACAAACAGTCAATGGTGATGGTTTGTTAGCCAACCTCGAAGCTACTTCCCGGTTTCTGGCACAAGCCACACTGGGTTCAGATTATGAAACAATAGTGGCTGTATCTGGCATGAGTTTCAATGAATGGATAGATCAGCAGTTTAACATTCCTATTACCCAAAGTGTACAACAGATCACTCAGGATGTAACGACAATGGCAGTTGATTCCCTTTTCTCAATGGGAGGCGATCCCAATGACGTTCAACCTCGCAGATCATACTGGCACACTGCCTGGTGGCAATACACCATGACTTCTCCAGATGTATTGAGAAACCGGGTAGCACTTGCTTTGAGTGAGATTATGGTGATCTCTGAGGTAGGGCAATTGGAGGACGAACCTCTAGCATTGGCCAATTACTATGATATGCTACTGCAACATTCTTTTGGTAATTTTAGAGATTTATTAGAAGATGTTACATTTCATCCGGCGATGGGTGTCTATCTTACGGCAATGAATAACCCGAAAACGGACAGTATTTATAATCGTTTTCCAGATGAGAACTATGCACGTGAGATATTACAGTTATTTAGTATCGGTATATACGAACTTAATCAGGATGGAAGTAAAAAACTGAATCAATCCGGCAATCCTATCCCCACCTATAACACTACTGACATTATCGAATTAGCCAAGATATTTACCGGACTATCATGGGGGGATAACTTTACATTCGGGCAAGATCCAATCAGCGAATTTAGCTATTTGTACGACATGAAAATGTACAATGCCTGGCACGAGCCTGGTCCCAAATACCTGTTGAACGGTTTTGTTGTTCCAGATAGAACTCCTGTTGATGGAGTGGCAGATGTCCGAGATGCATTGGATAATATTTTCAACCATGATAATGTAGGACCTTTCATCAGTCGCCTACTCATTCAGCGTATGATTAAATCGAATCCAACACCAGCTTATATCAGTCGTGTTGCTGGAGCCTTCAATAATAATGGTTCTGGTGTGCGTGGAGATATGAAGGCAGTCATTAAAGCTATTCTACTAGATCCAGAGGCTCGTACCTGCGCTTTTGGAGATGATCCTTATGCTGGTATGTTGCGTGAGCCAATTACCCGATACACTCAGGTGTGCAGAGCATTTAATGCATACGTGGAAGATGGTTTATACAGAACCGATATGGATGAATTTTATGACCATACTTTCCAGCGCCCATTAGCTGCACCGACTGTCTTCAATTTCTTCCAGCCTGATTTTCAGCCGATTGGTGCTATTAGTGATGCAGATAAAGTAGCCCCGGAATTTCAATTAACTAACTCCGTAACGATCATGGGCTATGCTAATGAATTGCATGACTGGATATATGATGATACACAAGTTTTGGAGTACTATGATATTTTCCCAGGTGAAGACAACTGGGATTCTAAGCGCACCCAACTCGACCTGTCAGATGAAATGGTATTAGGTACCGATGATAAACTCAATGAGCTGATCGAACGTCTCAACTTATTGCTCGTTAGTGGGCAAATGAGCGAGGAAACCCGACAGATCATCTATAATGCCGCAGTTCAACTACCAGAAGAAGATGATGAAATTCGAGTGAAGCTGGTACTTTTCCTCACTTTGATTTCCCCTGATTATCTGATTTTGCGTTAAGCGGTTCCTAATTAATACACTTAGAAGATTTCAATCATGAAAAATATATCTAGAAGAAAATTTATAGGACAGGCGGGCTGTGCAGCACTAGGCTCCACTACCCTGCTCTCCACCTTATCTAATATGTTGCTGGCAAATAGGCTGGCAGGTTATAATACAGCTAATTCCGGTGACTATAAAGCATTGGTTTGTCTGGTGCTGGGTGGTGGTAATGATTCATATAACATGGTCGTTCCCCGTGGTACTTCAGAATATGCTGATTATTTCAATACCCGTGCAGACCTGGCATTGGAACAAGCGACCTTACTCCCCTTAAACCCAATTACACCAATAGGGAAAGATATTGGATTACATCCAAGTATGACTGGGATTCAGTCTTTATTTGATTCAGGCGATGCCGCTGTCATATCCAATGTAGGTACACTTATCGAACGTGTAAATAATTATACTGAATACCAGTCTGGTTTGAAGCAAATCCCGCTTGGTTTGTATTCTCATTCTGATCAATTAGAACAATGGCAGACTTCAGTTGCCAACAGCCGTGAATCTATTGGTTGGGGTGGAAAAATGGCGGATATGCTGAAAGGCATGAATACCTCACAAGACATCTCCATGAACTTGTCACTTTCTGGTAGAAATATCTGGCAGACTGGCAATACCACCATTGAGTATTCAATTGATAACGAAGGCTCTGGGGTAGAAGATATTGAACAATATCAGACCTGGAGAAACAACTCTGGTTTAATACACGATGTACGTGAGCAGGCTATTAATAGTATGGCAGACTTGATGTACAGTAATGTATTACAAGGCACATTTGGTTCCATGACAAAGCAGTCTTTGGAGTCTTTCAGGATTTTTAAAGCTGCTATTGATGCGGTTCCTGAGTTTAGCACAAATTTCTCTGATAATTACCTCTCCCAAAACTTACATATGACCGCCAAGGTTATTGCCGCTAAGGATGACCTCGGGATGTGTCGTCAAACATTCTTTATGAATTTTGGTGGCTGGGATCACCACGATGAAGTATTGAATGCACAAGTGGAAATGTTAGGCATGGTCAGTGCGGCTATTGAAGAATTTTTTGCCGCATTAGACGAAATCGGTATGAAAGATAGTGTTACTTTATTTACTGCCTCTGATTTTGCACGTACCCTGACTTCCAATGGTAATGGCTCCGACCATGCCTGGGGTGGACATTCTATTGTAGCTGGTGGTGCTGTCAATGGTAAAGAATTTTATGGTTCTTATCCCGACCTGTATCTGAATGGTAACCCTCTAATGGCGGATAGTAGTAGAGGGCGAGTGATTCCTACGACTTCTACCGATGAGTACTTTGCTGAATTGGCACTGTGGTTCGGAGTTCCTTATACGGATATGAACCTTATACTGCCTAATATCGGCAATTTTTATTCTCCTAATCCATCAACAATGCCACTTGGATTTATGTCCTTGTAAGCCTTTTAAAGATTATTAATATGAAAAACATAAGATATATTTTTATACTTTTCCTCGGTTTTACATGTAGCCATACGATCTCAGCTCAATCTTGTATTGGTCCGCAAGGCACTATCGACTGGCTATTGTACACCGACAACCCCAGCAGTTCACTTCCTTATTTGTATCATGAACATAATTTTCCTACGAGTCCGAATATTGTCAAACGGGTCAATGCTATGCAAACCATTCCCAATTATTCCAATTATTTTGGAGGAATGATGAGAGGATTTATACAGGCACCTGAAACTGGTGACTATGTATTCAATCTTACTGCCGATGATTATGCTTTCTTTTTTCTGAGTTCAGATACCTTGAGGAATAACCTGGATACCATCGCTCGTATTGACGGATGGACAAGCTCAACAGAACATTATAAATATCCAGAACAAACCTCAGATACCATCAATCTTGTGAGTGGTAATTACTATTATTTTGAAATACATTATAAAGAAGGTAGTGGTGGCGATCATGCGCATGGCTACTGGAAAAGACCGTCCAATATTAATTCGCCAGACTGGGAACTTATTCGGGGTTCTTTTTTATATAAAGACTTGTGTCAGCCAATTTGTCCACTAGCAGGTACAGCTTGCGATGATGGCGATCCGGCAACTACTGACGATCAACAGGATGGTCTGTGTAATTGTACTGGCACGCCTGTCAGTTTACCTAACTGTATAGGCAAACGTGGCTCTATAAGAGCTTTATATTATGACAATATACCAGGTTATAATCTCGACGGACTTTACGCAAATCCGAATTATCCCCTCTCCCCTAGTCGCTCAGAAGTATTTTCGGGCAAACTTCAGGGACCTAAAAACACAGATTATGAATTGTATGGTACACGTATTCAGGCCTGGCTTTCTGTTCCTGTAACAGGAACGTATACTTTCAATATCATTTCCAATATTGAGTCACGCCTGCAATTAAGCACGACTTTTGATCCTGCCGATGCTACTGAGATTTGCTTTCAGGATAATAGTGGCTGGTATTTTGCACATGATTATGAAGCTTCTCAAACTTCTGCACCTATTACATTACAAGCTGGTCAGTATTATTATATAGAATTGACACATCAGGAAAATAGTGGTTCTGATTTTTATAATGTATACTGGAAAACGCCTTTCCACGATGGCGATGAATGGCGTTATCTGGATGCTACTTATTTGTATGAATACACCTGTGAAGAAGCCTGTATTCCAGCTGGTACACCTTGTGATGATGGCGATGTAACTACCTTTAACGATGCTTACGATAGTAATTGTACTTGCGTCGGTACAGCCTGTGCAGATGAGGAATGTACCAATTCCCTCGACTATGTACCTTATGAGGACTGTGCAATAAAAGATGAACATTCCAATTACACCGACGATTCCTGGTTGTCTTGTCAGCCTAGCAACAGTCCAAATCCGGCAAGAGGACTAAGTCACTGGATCGAGTATGACTTCGGTCAGGTCTATCTCATGGATAACTCACAGATATGGAATTATAATGTAAGTGGTGCTACTCAGCTTGGTTTTCAGACAGTAGCTATTGATTATTCTATTGACGGAGTAAGTTGGTCTGAATTGGGTGTTTATGATTGGTCTCAGGCTTCTGGTACGACCTCCTATTCAGGTTTCAATATGCCTGATTTTAGTGGTATTGGAGCTCGTTATGTATTGTTTACAGCATTAGACAATTTTGATGGCAGTGGTTGTGTCGGTATCAGCGAGATCAATTTTGAAGTAAGTGAATGTCCTTCAGCCGGCACGCCTTGTGATGATAATGATCCTTTTACCGATAATGATATGTTTGACAATCTTTGTGGCTGTGCAGGAATATCAAATATCCAAAATTTCTGTACAGATGTTACCCTTACGGTAAATGGTAATCCAGTTCTTAGCAACAATTATGATGCTATAGAATCAGTTACTTCAACAGGGCGAGTTGTCAATGGAACTAATGTTAGTTATGTTGCCGGTGAGTATATTGCTTTGCAGGCTGGTTTTGCAGTAGAAGCTAATGCCAATTTCGTGGCTGAAATCATCCCTTGTCTGGTTAATGCTACGCAAACAAGCTCACTGGAAGCGGCACAGGAAGACAATACAGGTGTGTGGTTAAAAGCTGAAGAAGGACTTGATAATAGTTGGGTGAAATTGACTTTCAATATGCCAGTAGAAGGTGATGTCAAAATGTCTATCTATGACATGGAAGGTAATCTGAAGGGTAATTTAGCAGATAAGACCTATCCGTCAGGGCAATCCGTCAGAAGTATTCCTTTGGTAGATTTTGATCTGGAAAATGGTTTGTATTTGATTACGGTCCAGACTGGAGGAAATTTGTATAAAGAACGCTTTTTGCTCATCGAGTAAAGCCTAAATAAGATATTAGACTTGTTACCCTTTAATAAGTCTATTGAAAATAAACAAATTAAGCCGTGACATCAGAAAAGGTGCCACGGCTTTTTTTTAGCGTTTTTTATTGTTGTTGGAGAACAGGTCTTAAAGCATATTTATCGGACACTAATTTTTTGTATTTCTACTCCTTCAGTAGTCTCTATTTCGAGGAAATAAATACCTGTCTTAAGGGTTGATATATTAATTTGAACCTCATCCGCACTCTGGCGCATAGAAACTTCATTTGTCATTTCTTGTCCTGTAATATTCATTATGCGAACATTATTGATCTCAGTTAATTCAGGACGCAAAAAGATCCGGTCACTGGCAGGATTTGGATAGACAGATACATTGTTTAGATCCGTAAATAAATTTAATCTTTGTGAAGCACAATCATTATAATTACTATCTCCCAGATCAATCGTTCCGTCAGTACTATTTTCTGTCTGATTATTCCAGTCAACGTTTGTACAACCATTGCCATCTCCTCCACCATTGGGTTGTCCGCCATTAATTAGAGCTGCTGTACCTACGCCGATTGTTGAACTTGGTAGCAAAATTTTCTTAATTTCAAAACCAGAATAGTATGTCCCAAAATCTATAGGTTCGATTATAAGCTTACAACCACAACTTGTTTGCTCATATTGCTGAATCTCAATAAGATAAATAAACATACCAGTAAAGTCTGATGAAGTTAACAGATTATCTACGATATATTTCTCACTCATATCACCACTTGTTAGAAAATGATCTGATGCTTTGAGTAATATTCTTACAACATTGGCTACAGGCGGAACATACACATTTGGGTGATAGTGTACCTCCATCTCCGGCGTAACCATCTCTAATAAATTAGCACCATAATTTACTTCAAATTCTTCTACTGTAAAAGGCAAATGTGAAGGCTGGTCTGGCGAACCTGTTGTATTTTCAGGCATTGTAATTTTTGGACCTAGTGATATCTGGGCCATAAGCCCTAAAGACATAAACACGCATAGTACACTCAATAAGATTAATTTTCTCATGATATCTGGTTGTTTGTTTAAATAATAAAATAAAAAGCTCCGGAGCAACGATCACAAATATAGGGGCTTCCATAAATGCAGACAATTACATTTTTTAGCATTTTTCACAAAAAAAATATTCAAAACAGCATAGAGTCCAAAAACCCCTCTACATTTACGACTAAAAATCAGTCACTTACAAAAAAACATCTTTTTCTCGCATCTATTTTTTTCAGATTTTGCTCCTAAAACGTGTTATAAACATAAAGAAATAAAGGGTCACATAAAACCTAAGGAATGACGAGGAAATAAATTTATACTATGACTCGCTCTTTTTTTCTCCTCATTCCTTATAAAAGAAAAGTGGTTATTGCACATATCTAAGTTGCCCTTCATTAACGCAATCATATTGCGTAGTATCTGTATTTTATATATTTTTGTCAAAAATGATTAGATATGCCAGTCAACAGGAATGCCCTGATACGCTACAAAACGATCGACAAATGTCTCCAAAACCGTTTTAGGAAATGGACCTTAGAAAATTTGATCGATGCTTGTTCGGATGCTCTTTATGAATATGAGGGTATTGATAAAGGTGTCAGCAAACGAACCGTTCAAGGAGATATACAGATTATGAGAAGCGATAAGTTGGGTTATAATGCTCCCATCATTGTGCAAGAAAAAAAATACTATATCTATGAAGATCAGGATTATAGTATTACTAATATTCCTTTAACCGACCAGGATCTGGGCAAGCTGACCGAAGTGGTAGAAATACTGGGGCAATTTAAAGGCTTTTCTCATTTTGAGGAATTAGGCGGTATTGTTCAAAAACTGGAAGATCATGTATACACCCAACAAACTCACCAGCGTCCTATCATTGATTTTGAAAAAAATGAACAGCTAAAAGGCTTACAACACCTAGATACCCTTTATCAAAACATACAAAAAAAACGAACCATCCGTGTCACTTATCAATCCTTCAAAGCAAAACAACCGAGTACTTTCCATTTTCATGCCTGGTTATTGAAGGAATTTAATAACCGTTGGTTTTTAGTGGGTACCAAATCACGGAAGCAACCTACCAATACCTTAGCATTAGACAGGATTTCAAGTATAGAATCAGCACCTGAAGTTCCTTACATTGACAAGCCAGATTTTAATCCTGCTACTTATTATGAACATGTTATTGGTGTCACTATTAACGAAGGTTTACGTCCAGATAATGTAGAAGTTTTCATTGACAGGCATAATGCCCCCTATGTATTGACCAAACCACTTCATCATACGCAGGAGGTTTTGGATATGAATAAAGACGGTGTTATTATTCGTATCAAAGTGGTACACAACTTTGAATTGGAGAGACTTATTCTGGGCTTTGGTGATAGTATGCAGGTGCTCAAACCAGAGCGATTGCGTAACAGGATGACAACAAAATTTAAAAATGCTTTGCAAAACTATAATGAAAATGAACTTACAAATAATGGATAAATCACCTATTACAAATTCATAGTTGAAATGAAATTCGATCCAAAGAAAATAGTGTCTCGCGGAAAAGACATTGTCAACGATTCAGGTAAATGGCTGGTTGATGTATTAGACCTGAAAACAGAAAAGCCGCAAAGTGTTGTTGAAACAGTAGAAGAACGAGCAGAGATTCCAGATTCTTTCTTACAGCGTTTTAGTTTGCATCCGCTAGAAGAAGTCAGTCAGTTGAAAGGACGAGAAGAAGAATTGCAACTTATGAGCAGGGCTTATGCCAACTGGCATATTTCTCGAAGTCCTTTATTGTTGGTAGGAGAGTTTGGGGCAGGTATGACTTCTCTATTAAATGCCAGCAGTAAAATTTACCCGCATGCATCTATCATGGAAAACAAGGTCAATATTGCCTCTGAGCAAGACCTGGTAAATGCTTTGAAAAATGCCATGAACCAGCCTGAAGCTAATGCATTAAACGACCTTAAAACCTTACCCGATACAGAAGAAAAGCGAGTCATTATATTTGAGAACATAGAGCGTCTTTTCTTACGAAAAGTTAATGGTTTTAATTTATTGGAAGATTTTCTACTATTAGTACACGCCACCAAAAAGCATATTTTCTGGATAATTACTATCAACAAATACAGTTTCTACTATTTGAATCAGGTGCTTGATTTTGGCTCTAATTTCTTATCTGTTATCCGGCTGCAACCTGTAAAACAGGAAAACATTGAAAATATCATAATGGGGAGAAACGCAGGTTACAATTTGGTGTTCCTGAAACCTCCGAACTTATCTGCTATGTTGGCAAACAACTTAAAATCAGCAGAATCAGAAAACAAACAACGTATATTACAAAGTGATTTTTTCAGCCGCCTATATAACTTTTCTGATGGAAATATTTCAAGGGCTATGCTCTATTGGAAGCGTTCATTAGTCAGGGTCCAGGAAAAACGGGTATATGTCAAAGCCTATGAACCCAAATTGGTCAGAAATCTTACTTTGGAAGAATTATTCGTATTGGAAGCCATACTCCAACATACCTCATTGTCCAACGCTGAACTTCGTACAATACTGCGCAATTCAAATAAAGGCAGTAAACTAATTCTGGAAAAGTTACTGGAAAACGACCTACTCTACGCTAAATATTATGAGGGCGGTACTACACCTGAATATCAGGTAAATCTATTCTACCTAAAAGAACTTAAAGAACAAATTCACAGTCGCCTCAACAGAAATATCCAGTAAACATGAAATATATCCTAATTATATTATTGCTCATCAGCGCTGTTTTATCTAATGCCCAAACAGATACTACTGACATCAAGCCCAATCAAGCCCAACAAACTGTTGTAGAGACTGAAAAAACACCCCCAACAAACTCAGAAAAGCAATTACCTGAAGGTGCCGGGGCTGGAACAGCAAAACCAGGTGCAGTAGTTGGCGATGTCACCGAAAATCTGAATGAGGCTCTCGACAAAGCAACAGATATTATTTCTCCTTCCAAAATCCTGACTGTCATTATATCTTTTCTGTTTGTATGGCTGACCACCAAAGGTACCAACTGGATGTACCAGTCTCTTGCCAATAATTTTAATCGCCAACGTTTGCGTATTCTCCGACTACAACCAATCACTAATGTTATTTTATGGATCATTACTATTTATGTATTGGTGGTTACTTTATTTAATCCAACCTCAGATACGCTCTGGGCTTTGATGGGCTCTTCTGCATTGGCATTAGGCTTTGCAGCACAGGATATTTTGAAAAACATTTTCGGCGGTTTACTCATTATCTTTGATCGTCCTTTTCAAGTAGGTGACCGCATTAATGTAGGTGGCAATTATGGAGAAGTTGTCAAAATCGGCATCCGTACGACAAACATCAATACACTTGACGATTCTATTGTTACAATTCCTAATTCAATGATTATCAGCGAGCGTATTTCTAATGCTAATTCTGGCGCACTGGATTGCATGGTCGTTGTTGATTTGTGGCTGCCAGTAGGCATTGATGTGGAGAAAGTTCGTAAAATAGCCTTTGAGTCTGCTATCACTTCCCGCTATCTGAATATCGACAAATCCGTCGTCGTTTTGTTTTTTGACCATTTCGATAACCACCCTGCCACTAATGTTAAAATTAAAGCTTACGTTCTTGATGCACGTTACGAA
>JAHDFX010000171.1 GCA_020627965.1 Saprospiraceae bacterium
CACAAAATTCATTGCCCAAAACCACCAATTACTTAGTTTACAGAACACTAGATTATCTTCGAATATATTGGATATTCGTTCATCGTAAAGATAATAATTTAGTTACCAACAGACAATTCAATATTCAGATAAGTGGATTGACGTTCTGCTTCTGTCATATTCTCAGCGGCTTCCCTCACTTGTCTGTCTATATCATCTACCTTATTATTCCATTGCGCTCCAATACTTGAATTAACTCTAGAATCTCCCATTCCCGTAACATTCGTACCAAACCCACCTGCGATTTGATCTGGGTCATGTAGCGCTGCCCGTGTACTCATCCACTCCTCCGCCTGAGCAGTTGCATCATCAAGAGATAAACCGCTATCTTCAAACTCGTCAATTTTTTCCTGTAAGGCACGTTCTCTGAACTCTCTCTGTGTCCGAGCGCCTTCAGCTGATCGCCCATTAGCAAGATATTCATCTCTGTTCCTAATAAATTCATCGACAGTAAGGTTATTTAATCCATCCTGTTGTCCTTGTAATTGTCTGAGAAATTCATCGTAATCATGATTTGGATTAGCTCTAAAAGGATGTGAGGTAATTCTTTGAATTGTTCTTCTAGCAACTACTTCCGGTATTTCCTCTGCAACTTCTTCTCCGATTTCTCTAGCTCCAGCTTCAGCAGCTTCTTCTCCTGCTTCTCTGGCAATTCTTTCGGCAGCTTCCTCAGACACCTCTTCTAGTGCTCCTCTAGCAGCTCTCTCCAGTCCTTCCTCTAGTACTTCTTCGACAATCTCCTCAGCAACTTCCCTACCAGCTACCCTTGCCCCTGAAGCAGCAAGGCTCGTTCCTCCACTATATACTGCTGCGGCTGCATCTGGAATAAATTCGCCAACCACATTACCTATAGAACGAGGGTTTTCAGCTACCCAATTTGCGGCATCACCTGCTGCATCCCAGGCATTTTGTCCTGCTTCTACCCAGTTATCTCCATCACTTGCCCAATCCCATGCTCCTTCGGCGGCATTTGTCCAATTTCCACCTTCAGAAGCCCAGTCCCAAGCATTACCAACTCCTTCTGCACCAGCGTTCCAGCCATCCTGAATCATACCACCTAGTGCTTCTGCTGTACCTACTGGATCCTGATAAATCTGATAAGCTGTTTCCCCCAATCCCACAATTCCGTTTACGGCTCCTTCTGCAAGCCCCAGCCCCAGATCAGCAGTCCAATCTACAACATCAGTGACGGGTTGCATCCATCCAGGAAGCCAAGAGTCTCTTTGTTCGCGGTCCTCTTCCGCCCTGTCGTACAACCAGTCAAAACCACTAGATATGTATTCTGTGGGTCTTCTCAAATTACCTCCCCAGGTCACGGCATTAGCTGCTGCTTGTGTATAATGTATTTCTATTTTACCGCCTAGTGTACAACGCAAAGTAGATTCATCGGTCAGTAAACGAAATCCACCACGAGTTATACCATCTTCTGGATCAAGCCAAACGATAGGAATTGGTATACAAAGCTGGAATCCCCCCTTTGCCTTACATGGTCCAAAAGGTTTTACATTGAGGAAAGGAATTTTATCTGCTTCGGTTGCCAGAGGAACAGCATATAAATCTGTATCCTGCTGGGAAATACGTAACGTTGAGGGTGTAGCGCCCTTATCGCAAGTCAAAAAAACGCCTTGTGGTACATATCTTCTTTCGCTCATGACCTCATTTTTAAAAAAGTTTTCTCATTACGATATAAAAAACCTGGTATAACGACCATACTCATACACATTGCCTGTTCCGGCAACACACCAGCATTGAAAGCATAACGTTCAGTGTAACGCAATTGTACTTCGCCCCTTGCACGGAGATTATCACGCACAGTACGTACAAAATCAGTAACTTTTGCCTGGTCAAAATTATCTCTGTCAATTTCACCATTAGCAACAACTTCAGTAAAAGGAGTTTGAGACTGATTCGACAACAAAGTAGCTTTAGCTTTTATTGGAATTATTTTGGCGACTGGGAAATTGGGTATTTCACGATAACACTTTTGTTGTTTTGTATTTTGTGAAAAACCCGAAAAAAGAGAAATATAAGGTGTTACATAACGTAATGAATCTGCAAACCTCTGTTCATCTTCCAATAATTTTGTGATTAATTTAGCAAAATCCACACTGCGTTTTTCACTACTATGCTTTTCAATGATTTCCTTTCTGATACTCGCCCACTTAGAACGAATTTCCCCTATATTGAGTACCTCCTTAAGTAAGCCTTCTTTCGTAAGGGTGACATATAAATCTTCTTTTAAAACTTGTAAGTCATTCACCCAACCAAATAAACCTATAGTGTTTTCCTGATGATAATTAGTGGTTTTAATATGATATATTTTCTCTTCATTTTTATCTTCTTGAAGCTGACATTGAATAATTGCTTTTGTCGTGTTTTTATTTTCTAATGCACGTAGATGGGAATATTCTTTCTTAAGAAACTGATATTCCCGAATTTTCGGCGATGTATTTATAATACCCGACATAATATTTTATTTTATCCTTTATTGATCTCTACCTTTGCCCCTCTGATCTGGAATTTTGCTTTTGATACCATCCTCGCCTTTCCAGATTTAAGTGAAGTCTCTTTTGTATTCACATCCATTTTGCCGGATGTTGCTTTCAAATTGATATTTTGTGCAGTTGCAGTTAGTGATATATCTTTCGTTTCACTGTCGATACTAATATTTTCTTTACCTTGAATAGTTACATTTTTTTCAGCAGCACGAACCAGAATATCTTTAGTCTCACTATCAATACTAATATTTTCTTTGGCTTGCATCTTTATGATTCCCACTCCTCCACTTTCAGGACTTGTCGGGCTTGATTGTACATTAATACTATTTCCCGCCATAATATTAATATCTGTTGCACTTAATGTGATAGTTTGCGGTGCACTGATAGTAATATTACTACCATTGGTATCCAGATGCATTTTATTACCACTATTATCTGTAATTTTGATGCCACCGCCACTGTCATCCAGCAATATTTCATGTCCGCTTCTGGTACGAAGTGCTTTAAAATTATTGGCTGCTTGCCCCCAAGTGGGTTTAGCACTTCCATGAAATAGAGCCCCCACCACATAAGGTCTGTCGGGATTTCCCTGATCGAAATCTATATAAACTTCATCTTCAAGTTCTGGTGTAAAATACATACCTCTGCCTCCGGCTGCACTACTTGTGATTACTCGTATCCAGGGTGTCAGTTCACTGCCTGTTTGCCACTTAAACTGTGCGCGTACTCTTCCTAATCCTTCAGGATCATGATTGTCTTTGACTACTGCTACCTGAGATTCTGCTTCGGGTTTTACAACATTCTTATTGGTAGGCGGAACTGTAACTGTGAGCGGGATCGCTTCAAATGTATTGCTATAATTTTTATTGGAATCCAAGTAATGAGAAACTGCCGTTACTCTAAAATTACCAATAATACCGGGTACATTTTGCCTACCTATTTTATTCATTCCTTTCGCTCTCAAGCGCCCACCTACGGCAATACTGGCATTAGTGCTTTGCCCTTTAAGAAATGCACTATCACTAAGAATAGCCCCTCTACGCACTTCTACCAGATGCTTGATAAGTGCATCATTAGGTGCATCGTGCCAAACGGGATGAACTGGTTCGTTTGGGAAAAGCCTATCGGCTGTATCCAGTGCTTTTTTACCATAATTATCCAGCCAGCCCGGCTTGAAGCTAGTCGAAGTATTTTCTAATAAACGATTCTCCTGATAATTATAAAATTGATATTTAAACTTAGATGGGCGCATACGAACTCCGTAATCAAAAGAATCCAGGTCTTTTCCAAGCATTATACTTACACTATCCGGGCTGGGTAATTTGCCAAAAACTAATCCTTCACCATCATAGTAAAACCACTCGCCATAAATAGCCGCAAGACGTGAAAGAAATTGGTAATTGGTTTCCTTATATTGAACAATATAAGGTATTGGCATTGTGTATTGAGGTGTAACATTGATTTTCAACAAATTGGCAGGATAGGTCCCTAGTATTTCATTAACTATAGCAGCAATATCTTTTTCTTCATAAGACTTTGTCACCTCGCCATCTTCGAGTATATATGTCGGACTATGCCCAGACAAAACAATCAAACTATCATGAGTATATGACCTATCGATGTGTACACTCGTTATTAATCCTTTAAACTTGAATTCACTATCTGCACAAACAATAGATAACTCAGCAGTTTGTCCGATATAATCAACAGAATTATCAATAGTCAGACTATTGATCCCTTCTATTTTTTCGGCAGATACAGCGATTTCAAACTGATGATGCCAGTCGAATCGTTGTTGAACAGATACACTATAGGGGTCTATTTTTTTACCACCTACAATTACGTTTGCTTTTGCTGTTGCCATATATATTTATCTTTATTTCCTCATTCTAAAAAACTTAACATCGGCAGGGTGTACGGCTTTAGGGCAGGTAAGGGTAGCTCCTGTCACTACAGCAAGGCTCCCCCCTTTACATTCAGCTTCTTCTTCAAGGTACTTATCTAATATTCTGAACGGGAAACCAGCTGTAGACAGGTCTGTCCAGTCTCCTTCTTCTATATCATTGGTTGTAATATGATTTAGTCCTACCTCCAAACCATCCTCAAAGTTATCTTCTCCATTAAAATAATAGCCTCTTGCTACTAAATCGTGCTGGGCAATGATCTCTAGTATTTTTTTATCTTCCTTGCTATACGGATGTTGCCCAAAAGCCCCCCAAGGTCCTTTTTTAGGTCTTCCAATATTGAAGAATATCATATCTTCATCTGTAATCTGTCCATTCTCTATATGTGGTTTTCCAGCTACAAATGCATTACTTCCTGTATAACTACCTATATTATCTGTTCCTACCACCATCACCCTGCCATTGAGTTCACCTAGTGTTGGCCATCCTACTTCTGCAATGGCATCTGCAAGGTTAGATATAGAGGGATCAACAGCCTGGGCTTTATCAATCAAGTCTTGTGGAGTGTATAACTTTTCACTCCCGATGCTGTCTTCCAATATCTGATCAAATATAGCAGAACTCTGATCTCCATCGCTGTTTAATTCATCTTTCAGGTCTACAAAAACAGTAACAGGATAAGTGTTCTTCAATGCTCCAATCTCATTCATCGACTCTGAAAAAGAAAAATACCTTGTTCCTTTATCAAGGTTAGCATGGTACACATAAAAATCATTGGGTATTGTATTATCAGATCCACCTATTTGCACTATTGGATCTCCATTGTGAATATCAATTTCAAAAGAATGTGTTTCATATTGCTCAAACTGTTCTTTCATGCCGATCTTATGATCGTCTGTATCATAAGAATTATGTGAAGAGGTCTGCTGTAATACATTATATGGGATATTATCTATTCTGGGTTGGAGTTCTTCGTCAAGGGCATTTAATTCTTCCTGCAATCCCCCCATACTATAAGGATGTCCGTGTTTGATCTGCTCCACCAACGCCGCTTTTTCTTCCAGAAGTTCTTTTATGGTTTTTCCCTTCCCTACCCTGATAGAGTCCTGCCCTGCATCTTCAAATTCAACCTTTACCTTAGCTCCTGTTTCACATCGAAAATAGGAATCTTCAGTCAACACCCTCTCACCAGCATCTACAACAGATTCAGCTGTTTTGAACCACGGACCAATACTTCGATCTCCTGGTCCTGGCATTTGAAATGGTACAGGTAAGCAAGCACCACATATATGACTACAAAATGCAAATGGTCTGACATTTTCTGCTGGATTATTATCGCTTGCAGCTGCCATAGACTCATCACAACCATGCAGGTTAATATCATGGGTACTTTCAAATGTTGTTGTCACCCCTTCCATAAAATCTCTTAATTAAGATAATATCTTTATTTATAGATACATACTTAATAACGCAATTATGTTAACAGTAAATCCAAATTTTTAACTTATAAATCATATATTGGCATTATACAATATTTTAATACGCTTCCGTTAATTGAGCAAATACATGTATTTACTTGGATATGACATAGGTTCTTCCTCCATAAAAGCAGCACTGACGGATCTGAAAACTGGTCAACAAATAGCCATTGCACAATCTCCGGAAATGGAAATGGAGATCATTGCCGAGCAAAGTAATTGGGCGGAGCAACATCCTGCAATCTGGTGGCAACATGTATGTCTGGCGACCAAAAAACTACTCCTTCAAACAGGCATATCTCCAGAAATGATCCGGGGCATAGGCATTGCTTATCAAATGCATGGGTTGGTATTAATAGATAAAAACCAGGAAGTCTTACGCCCTGCTATTATATGGTGTGACAGTCGAGCTGTTAATATTGGGCACGAAGCATTTAATAACATAGGCGAAGAAAAATGCCTTCAACATTTACTCAATTCTCCCGGAAATTTTACAGCTTCTAAATTAAAATGGGTAAAAAATAATGAGCCAGATATTTATGAAAAAACATACAAAATTCTTCTTCCTGGCGATTATATTGCCATGCAGTTTAGTGGTGAAATTCAAACAACTATAAGCGGGCTTTCTGAAGGTATTTTATGGGATTTTCAATACAATAAGCCTGCTGATCTCATTATAAATCATTATGGTTTCGATCCATCTGTTTTACCTGAGATTGTGCCTACTTTTTCACTACAAGGTAAACTAAGTAAAGAAGCTGCAAGAGCAACTGGTTTGAAAGCAGGAACTCCTATCAATTACAGAGCTGGCGATCAACCCAATAATGCACTTTCATTAAATGTACTGGAAGCAGGAGAAGTAGCCGCTACTGGTGGAACATCAGGTGTTGTGTATGGTTTGGAAAATCGCCCGCTTTATGATAAACAATCCCGCATTAACGGTTTTGCCCATGTCAATTATAGCGCAGACCATCCTATGGTGGGGGTTTTATTGTGCATCAATGGCGCAGGTATTCAGTATCGCTGGATCAGGGAGCAGATGGCAAAAGAGCAGCTCAGTTATACCAATATGGAACAATTGGCAGACTCCGTTACTCCGGGTTCGGATGGACTACGAATACTGCCTTTCGGCAATGGCGCTGAAAGAATGTTGGGAAACAAAAACCCAGGCTCACAAATTAACAATTTACAATTCAATCGGCATCAGCGTGCTCACTTTTTTAGGGCCGCACTGGAAGGTATTGCTTTTTCTTTTGTTTATGGAATGAATATTCTTAAGGAAATAGGACTTGATTTACAAGTAATCAGAGTAGGCAATGATAATCTATTCCAATCTGCCATTTTCTCTAATACTATTTCAAATCTGATGAATACACGGATAGAAGTACTTCAAACAACTGGTGCTATCGGTGCTGCTAAAGCCGCTGGAGTTGCCAATGGAGATTACTCATCTGCAAGAGAAGCTATGCAAGGCAATCAATTGGTCAATTTTTATGAGCCACTCCATACAAATGAAGCTTATGAAGAGGCTTATCAAAATTGGCTTGTAGATTTGAAAAATCTATTGAAAAACACAAAATGATTAAGCATGTCTAAAATACAATTAACTGTAGGTAATAAGGAATACTTCAAAGGAATTAATCGTATTCAATATGAAGGCCGGACAACTGATAATCCAATGGCATTTAGATGGTATGATGAAAACAAAATTGTTGCTGGTAAAACCATGAAGAAACACTTCCGCTTTGCAGTAGCCTGGTGGCATACGTTGGGTGGTACCGGAGGTGACCCATTTGGTGCAGGCACGAAAAATTTTCCCTGGTTGGACGCTTCGGATCCTATTCAGGAGGCTAAGGATAAAATGGATGCTGGCTTTGAGTTTATCACTAAAATAGGCATTCCGTTTTACTGTTTTCACGATTATGATTTTGTAGCAGAGGGTAAAGACTTGAAAGAAAGTGAGGAACGATTGGAAAAGATCACAGACTATGCGCTGGAAAAGCAAAAAGCCTCAGGTGTAAAACTGCTTTGGGGAACTGCCAATTTATTCTCGAATCCTCGCTATATGAATGGCGCTATGACCAATCCTGATTTTGCTGTAGTAGCTCATGCCGGAGCTCAGGTCAAAAATGCATTGGATGCAACAATAAAATTAGGTGGTGAAAATTATGTTTTCTGGGGTGGTCGTGAAGGTTATATGTCCTTACTAAACACGGACATGAAACGGGAACTAGACCATATGGCTAAGTTCCTTCATGCCGCTAAGGATTATGCTCGTAGTCAAGGCTTTAAAGGCACTTTCTTTATCGAACCCAAACCAATGGAGCCTAGCAAACATCAATACGATTTTGATGCTGCAACTTCTATCAATTTCCTGAGGGAGTACGGACTGGATAAAGATTTCAAACTGAATATAGAAGTCAATCATGCTACACTAGCATTACATACTTTTGAGCATGAATTACAAGTAGCAGCTAATGCTGGCATGTTAGGCAGTATTGATGCCAATAGAGGCGATTATCAAAATGGCTGGGACACGGATCAGTTCCCTGTCAATATTTATGAAGTAACAGAGGCTATGCTGGTTTTCTTAAAGGCAGGTGGTATACAGGGTGGCGGTATAAATTTCGATGCTAAAACTCGTCGTAATTCTACTGATCTGGAAGATATTTTCTATGCACATATAGGCGGTATGGATACCTTCGCCAGGGCACTTATCATTGCTGATAAAATACTGAGTGATTCTCAATACAGTCGATTATTGAGCGATCGGTATTCTTCATTTGATAATGGTGATGGCAAAGCTTTTGAAACCGGGCAGTTAGGGCTTGCTGATTTAGCTAAAATTGCTCATCAAAACGGCGAACCACAGCAAAAAAGTGGCAGGCAGGAATTATTTGAGAATATTATTAATCAATTTATATAGGGGTTATTGGTTATTGAGTTAAAATAAATATTATGGCTGGATTAGATTGGATAGTTATTGGTGGATATTTTGTCTTGCTGGCAGCTATCGCCATTTGGGTACTATCAAAAAAACAGAATAATGCTGAAGATTATTTTCTGGCTAGTCGGAATGTCGGTTGGTTTATTATCGGTGCTTCTATATTTGCTTCCAATATCGGTTCAGAACACTTGGTGGGCTTGGCCGGTGCCGGAGCAGAAAGCGGTATGCCAATGGCACATTATGAATTACATGCCTGGATCGTATTGTTATTGGGCTGGGTTTTTCTTCCTTTCTATGCTCGTTCGGGCGTATTTACTATGCCTGAGTTTTTGGAAAAACGCTATAACCCCAAAGCAAGGCGACTCTTGTCTATCATTTCATTAGTCGGTTATGTCCTGACCAAAGTTTCTGTTTCCATTTATGCAGGTGGTATTGTCTTTCAGGCTTTATTGGGTATCAATTTCTGGACGGGAGCTATCTTAACGCTGGTTTTTACTGGTATATACACAGTAGTCGGCGGTATGAGGGCTGTTGTTTATACAGAAGCCTTACAGACTTTTATTCTTATTGCGGGTGCATTAGCAGTAACGATTATCGGCATGAATCACGAAGCTGTGGGTGGTTGGAGTGGCTTAAAAGAGATCGTCGGCAATGAGCATTTTAATATGTGGAAACCCATTGACCACCCTAAATATCCCTGGACAGGTATGGTCTTCGGTGGCGCCATTGTGGGTATCTGGTATTGGTGTACCGATCAATACATTGTACAGAGAGTACTGACGGCTAAAAATGTAACAGAAGGCAGAAGAGGAGCTATTTGGGGAGGTTTTCTAAAGATATTACCCGTATTCTTGTTTCTGGTTCCCGGCATGGTGGCTTTTGCTTTGAGTAAGCAGGGCGTACTGCAATACGAAAGCCCTAATGAAGTCTTGCCTGTTATGGTAAAAACTTTATTACCTGAAGGTTTGAGAGGCTTGGTAGCGGCAGGTTTATTAGCTGCGCTAATGAGTTCACTGGCATCTGTTTTCAATTCCTGCTCTACCCTATTTACTATGGATATTTATAAAAAACGTAATCCTGATGCTACTGGCAAACAGTTGGTTTCTACAGGGCGCATTGCGACAGTAATTATAGTTATCTTGGGATTTGCCTGGATTCCTGTCATGAAAAATGCTCCAGGTACTTTGTATGATTATTTACAATCTGTTCAGTCTTATATTGCGCCGCCTATTACAGTCATTTTCTTGCTGGGTATTTTCCATAAACGTATGAATGCAAAAGGCGCAATGGCTACACTATATGTTGGTTTGGCAATCGGTATATTCCGTTTGACCTTAGATACCATTGCTACCTTTCAAGGCACATCGTTTACTGGCATCTTAGGCAGTATTGCAGCTATACCTTTCTCTCATTTTGCCATATTAATGTTCTTTATTTGCTGTATTGTGATGATAGTTGTCAGCCTGAGCAGTGAAAAGCCTTCAGAGGCTCAGTTGGCAGGACTGACTTTTGGCACTTTAAGTCCTGAACAAAAAGCTTCTAATAAAGCCAGTTATAGCTGGCTGGATATTGTTGCCTCTGTTTTGATTATCGTTATTATCATTGGTATTTTGACTTATTTTACGGGGTGAATTATTTAGACTAAAAGATGTGAGAAGCGAGAAGCGGGACTGTATAACAAAGGGTCTCGCTTCTCGCATCCTGTCTCTCGCTTCTCAATATTTATTTTATGAAACAAAAGACTTTTCCTACCATACTCATCGCCCTCATTGTCTCTCTGGGTGGTTTTCTATTCGGCTTTGATGCCTCGGTCATTTCCGGAGTAACTACTTATATCAAACCTGAATTCAATCTGACAGATTTTCAATTGGGCTGGGTGGTTAGTGCGCCTACTTTCTCGGCTATGTTTGCTATGTTACTTGCTGGCACGATCAGTGATTTTGTGGGTCGTAAACGTGTATTGATCGTTGTTGCCTTTTTGTATCTGTTATCTGCTATATGGACTGCCTAGCGGGTATATGGACTTGGTTATGGCTCGTATTGTTGGTGGGATGGCATTTGGTGCAGCTCTTGTATTAGCGCCTGTATATATCGCCGAAATAGCACCGCCCGACAAACGGGGACGGCTGGTATCTATTCAGCAACTTAATATTGTATTGGGTTTTTCAGTTTCTTATTTCAGCAATTACTGGCTACAGGGTAGCTTATCTTCCGGGGCTGAATGGCTTACAGAGACTAATGTCTGGCGTTATATGTTTGGGATGGAATGTGTTCCTGCTGTTATTTACTTCTTCGCCTTGTTTTTTATTCCCAGAAGTCCACGCTGGCTATTTACACAAGGTAAAAAAGAAGAGGCTTTGCGCATCATGGAAGGCTTAAAAGGCAAAGAGGCTGCCGCTGCTGAAGCTGTTGAAATCGAGGCTAGTATAGCTGCCTCCAAAAAGCAACCTAAAGCCCGTCTGAATAGCCTGTTTGATATAAAACTACGCTATATTCTGCTTGTCGCATTAATATTGGGGGTTATACAACAGATCACTGGTATCAATGCTATCTTTTTCTATGCGACCACCATTTTTGAACAGTCTGGCATTGGTACAAATGCAGCATTTGCACAAGCAGTATGGATCGGTATTATCAATGTCGTTTTCACGCTTATCGCAATGGCATTAATTGATAAAATGGGACGAAAACCACTATTGCTTATCGGTCTGGCTGGCATTGTATTAAGTATGGGACTGACTTCATATGGTTTTAAACAAGCGACCTATACGCTGAGTAAAAATGCAGTTGACAAATTGGAAAATATAGATAAAACTCAGCTTGGCAGCTTAACAGGACAAACATTTGATAATGATGTTGCCTTCAAAAATGCACTAAAGAAGAATCTGGGTGCGCAGCTATACGCAAAACACGAAGGCGATTTGGTCAAAGCCGCTATTAAAATGAATCCTATTCTTATTTTAATTGGGCTATTAGGTTTTGTAGCCTCTTTTGCCATATCACTTGGTCCTGTCATGTGGGTGATGTTATCAGAAATGTTCCCCAATTACATCAGAGGTTTGGCTATATCTGCCATTGGTTTCATCAATTCATTGACCAGTTGGCTGGTACAATTTATCTTTCCCTGGGAATTGGCAAATTTAGGTAACGCTATTACTTACCTGATTTATGCTGTCTTTGCAGTGATCGGCTTTTTGCTCATCCTGAAATTCTGTCCGGAAACAAAAGGCAAATCTCTGGAAGAATTGGAACAAAGCCTAGTCGGGAAATGAGTATTCAAAATCCCATATTAAGAGGCTTTAACCCAGACCCATCGATCATTCGGGTGGGCTATGATTATTATATTGCTACTTCTACTTTTGAATGGTTTCCGGGTGTACAAATCCATCATTCCAGCGACTTGGTTAATTGGGAACTGGTGACTCGTCCGCTTGATCGTGTAAGCCAATTAGATTTGCGGGGTGTACCTGATTCCGGCGGTGTTTGGGCGCCTTGTCTCAGCTATCATCAAGGAACTTTTTATTTAGTGTATTCCAATGTTCGTTCTTTTCAGGGCGTATGGAAAGACAGCCCTAATTTTCTGGTCACAACGACAGATATTTTAGGCGACTGGTCGGCACCTGTTTATCTGAATTCCAGTGGTTTTGATGGTTCTCTTTTCCATGATGATGATGGTAAAAAATACTACCTCAGCATGATCGTTGACCACAGAAAAGCCAAACTCTTTGGTGGCATTATACTACAGGAATTTGATGAGCAGGCAGGCAAATTAATCGGAGCTGTGCATCATATTTTTGAAGGAACAGAGTTGGGTATTACTGAAGCTCCGCATATTTACAAAAAGGATGAATACTACTATTTAATACTGGCAGAAGGTGGGACTGAATATGGTCATGCTGTTAGTGTAGCACGGTCTAAGGGATTGCTCGGACCTTATGAGGTGCATCCTCAGAATCCTATCATTACAACCCGAAATACACCTGAAGCTCCATTGCAAAAGACCGGTCATGCTGACTGGGTAGAGACGCCTGAAGGAGCTTGCTATATCGTATGTCTGGCTGCTCGTCCATTAAGCCGATTAGGGCGATGTACATTGGGACGAGAGACGGTTATTGAGGAATTGATCTGGCGGGATGGCTGGCCGTATTTGAACAATGGTACGAAGCTTATTCGGGAGGAAATTCCCGTCCCCCGTCCCCCTACGCCCCCAAAAAAAGAAGGAGATTATCGCCTTTCTGTCCCCCTTTGGAGGGGGGAAGGGGGGTGGACCACACAAAGAGACGATTTCAATAATAGCCTAAGTATAAATTTTCAGTCGCTACGTATTCCAATGACAGAGGACTGGTGTAGCCTCAATGCCAGAAAAGGCTATTTAAGGCTATACGGGCAGGAATCTTTGAGTTCTTTACACTACCAAAGCATGGTTGCCCGTCGGGTTCAGCATTTTCATTTTGAAGCGGAAACTTGTCTGGAATTTCAGCCACTTCATTTTCAGCATTTGGCTGGGCTGGTTTGTTATTACAATACTTATCATTGGCATTATTTGCACCTAAGTGCGAACGAAAACGGAGCACCGACTTTGCAAATTACTTCTTGTGACAAATATGATATACAGGAATCGCCTGACACTCCTCTCCTACTCCCTGCCGATACTCCCGTCTATTTAAAGGTAAAATGGAACCGGGCTGATATTCAGTTTTTCTATGCTACGGAACCGGATAATTGGCAGACCATCGGGCAGGTATTGGATGGCAGTATTTTGTCGGATGATTATGTGCGGGATGAGCAAA
>JAHDFX010000172.1 GCA_020627965.1 Saprospiraceae bacterium
CAATAACACAATAACACAATAACACAATAACACAATAACACAATAACACAATAATATGTTGGACTTCACCAATTCTATCATCAATCAAATATCCGCCCATAGAGTGGGCAATAAAACCAATGAAGAACCGCTTTATCTATCAGCAAAAACACTGGATAATTCTGACGATATACTAAAAGCCTTATTATTACAATATTTTCTAAAGCCCTTTACGCAGCCGGAATTTTTCTCTTTTACTTTTTCCAATGAAGACGTAGACCTCAATCCATTATGCAATTTTTCAAGTACCATTTTTCAGGACAAAGCTGCTTTTCATACCAATACGGTAGACATCGCTAAGCACTTATATGAATTGTCCACTCATCCACAGATCAAGTCAGGCGATCTGTTTGTGGTGCTGTTTACTGACGTCATTCTTGAGGATGAATTGGTCGATATGATCGGTATTTTTAAATCAGAAAATAAACTGCCTTTCCTGAAGCTCGATCACGAAGCAGACGAATTTTATTTAAATTATGATGATGGTATCAGTGTTAATCATTTGGATAAAGGTTGTCTGATTTTTAATAAAGAAAAAGAGCTGGGCTATCGGGTTTGCATTGTTGATAAAGCCAATAAATCGGAAGCGCAATTCTGGAAAGATGATTTTCTCAAACTGCGCCCATGCAGCGACAATTATCATTATACCAAAGACTTTCTAAGCCTGACAAAAGACTATGTTACACGCCAGTTAGCAGAGGAATTTGAAGTCAGCAAAACCGATAAAATTGACCTGTTGAACAAAACAGTTGACTATTTCAAAACACATGAAAAATTTGATAAAGAAGAATTTCAGGAAGAAGTTTTTCAGGATGCAGAAGTAATCCGTTCCTTCCAAAGCTATGACGCGGGCTATCGGGCATCCAACAATGTTGAAATGGACGATCAGTTTGAAATATCCGAGCAGGCAGTCAGCAAACAGGCACGTATTTTTAAAAGTGTACTAAAACTAGATAAGAATTTTCATGTTTATATACATGGAGACCGAAGCCTGATACAGCAGGGCAGGGAAGAGGATGGGCGGAAATTCTATAAGCTATATTACGAAGAAGAAAAATAGACTTATTAAAGGGTAACAAGTCTAATAACCAAAAATCAAATTCAGACTATGAGTGAGTCCAAAAAACAAAGCAAAATATTCCTATGTCATGCAAGTGAAGACAAAGACAGAGTATATGAAATATACAATAAGTTAAAGAAACACAAGTTAGAACCCTGGCTAGACAAAGAAGACCTATTACCTGGGCAAAACTGGCAATTGGAAATACCCAAAGCCCTAAAAAAATCTAAGTACATCATCATATTCTTCTCAGAAAACTCCGTTTCCAAAAGAGGCTATGTGCAGAGAGAGTTCAAGCTTGCCTTAGATACACTAAAAGAAATTCCTGAAGGCGAAATATTCATCATACCTGTCAGATTAGATAAATGTCAGATACCGCCGGCATTTGGAAACATTCAGCACAGCGATATTTTCAAAGCAGGCGAATTTGAAAAAGTTTTAAAAATATTGGGCGTTGAAAACGCATTATTAGACAAAAACAAAATTCACGATTCCATCAATTTTAAAGGCTCCATATTAGGAAGCTTTACCGATCCCAGAGACGGACAAGTCTACAAAACTGTCCGCCTGAGAGACGGTAAGGTCTGGTTTGCCGAAAATCTGAATTTCGATACAGGCAAACGTTGCTGGCATTACGATATGGATATTAAGAATGAAAAATATGGAAGACTGTATACACTTGAATCAGCAATAGAAGCATGCCCGCCGGGATGGCATCTTCCAAGCCATGAAGAAATAGAAGAATTACAGGCAGAATATGGTAATGGCGAATATGGTTACAAATATTTAATAGAAGGAGGTTCCAGTGGTTTTTCTGCTCAGTTTGGGGGGAGGCGTAAGGAAAATGGAGATTTTTGGGGATTAGGAACACATGGATTTTATTGGGTTAATAATGTTGACCTCTCGCTTGAAGCTAGTTCTTCTAGACCAATTCTATTTGATAAAGGTGTTAAAAGAATAGATGATGTAAAATTGGATATAAAAATTGCACTCTCAGTCCGCTGCATAATGGATTGATTTTAAGAGCTTATGTGCTATCTGTGGTGAATAATTAAATTTTGTTTTGATGCCCTGAACCACTAAGGGCTGAAATACTTATAGAAAATATCATCATAAAATGTTTTTAAAACTCTGAAGGAGTGACACTTACTTATCCCCCAATACGGACAAAAAAAATCCTGAATCTTCATTATGAAAATTCAGGATTTCTCACTGTGTTATAATTTCACGATTAGTAATTATCGCGCTTATCTCTATCCCAGCTTTTACCGCTACCGCCACTGTTTCTATCTCTACGATCACGGCTGTAACCACTATTGCGATCACGACCACCGCCACCGCCGCCACGGTAACCTCCGCCGCCACCGCCACCGCGGTAACCTCCACCTCCGCCGCCACGGTAGCCACCGCCACCGCCTCTACGGTTATCTCTCTCTTCTCTCGGTTTAGCTTTCTTTACAACTATATTGTAATTATCTACTTCAGCTTCATTAAGCTCATTAATAGCATTGTAGGCTTCATCGTCATTAGGCATTTCTACAAAACCGAAGCCTTTAGAGCGGCCTGTATCACGGTCTGTGATGATTTTAACGGAGTCTACATCTCCATACTGTTCAAAAAGGGTTCTTACTTGTTCTTCGCTAGTATCATAGTTTAACTTAGCTACAAAAATATTCATATCGATCTAAAAATATAATAAAAAAATAAATGACTGAGTTGAATTGAGTAGCAAATTAAACCTAACAATACTACGATTACTCTTTTGCAAACGTTGGGGAATTATCGACGTAAACCTGCTTTTAAATCAAATACTTTGACAATGTATTAATATTTAATGATTAAATCCACTTTTCAGACAAATATTATAGTATTTTTTGTGTTAAATATGTGGAATAATACAAATTGTACTGGGCGATAGGGCGTAAAGAACTGCTAAGTAGAGACTTGTTGAAGAAAATTTAATAAGTTTCAAGTTCATCAGGAAATTGTATATTTGCATTTAAACAAAAGTAAAGATTGTGGATAAGGAGACTCAAAAAACTACCGAGACAAAAAAAGCAAGAACAAATACTGCTGAAAAAGAGACTGGAGTATTCAGGAAAACTGTACTACCGCTTTTATTATTATTGCTATTATTAGGATCACTCTACTATATTTATCAACAGAGAGAATCTGTAACAAGCAACAAAGAACTTGCAGAGCAATATCAGCAGGATTTAGTCGTCGAGCAGGAAGCTAAAGCCAAACTGGGCGAAGAGTATAAACTGCTTGAAGAAGAAAATATTGTGCTTCAGGACAGTATTCAAATGCTTCAAAATCGCATTACTGAGCTTGGGCAATTATTGAAAGACAAAGTAGGTATTATTTCCAGAAATAAAGATGAAATTGTTCGGATGCAGACGGAAATGAATCGCCTGGTTGCTGAAATTAGTCAACTTAGAAGTGAAAAAGGAGCTAATCAGGCAAAACTCAAACAACTTGAAAATGAGCGATTTGCACTAGATAAGCGGATCGGCGATCTATTCATGCAGAATGATACGCTTGAAAACGAGAATAATGCATTGATGTACGAAATCGTCACAAAAGAAGAAGAGCGCGATAATCTCGAAGCTCAGCTCACCGACAAAGAAAAAGAACTAGCTGGAGTAAAGGGAGAAGGTCCTTATGACATAGAAGGTAAAGAAGGTATTCTTATCAATGTCAATGCAGTTGAAGCCGAATTCAAAGTAATAGAAGCCCGTACAAAACGAAATAAACTCTCCCGAAGTGCAAAAAAATGGCAAAGCACTTTCATCCAATTTGACATCATTTATCCAAACCTGGACGACTTGGTCGGGCAGAATTTTACTGTCCAACTGATTAATGAAGATACAGACGAAGTATTACCTCCCGGAGAAGATAACTCAGGACCTTACAATGCACAAGGCAAAAGTTTTGAATTCAAAAGCAATCCGGTAGAAGTCGTCTATGCCAATTGGCAAGATAAAGGAGCCAGTACCAATTATACTGCCCGCCTGTTTTTCATGGATGCTAAAGGGCAGGAAAATACTATTGCATCGGCTGTTGCGCCAGTAAAATTCAAGCGTTAGGAGTAATTGTTAATTAAAGGGTAACAAGTCTAATAAGAATCCCATCTGGCACGATAACCTCTGGTATCAAAATGAACATTCATGGTGCCAGGATATTTACCTATGCCACCTGATGACTTGACGATCTCTTTCTCCAAAATATCCAATACGATCTGCTTAGTCTTTTCTGGTTTCTATCCTGTTTTGTGGATGCTTTAAATCGTATAATGTCCTGTATATTCGTTCTTTAGATGGTGAGTAGAGCCACAGGAAAAGGGCTAATATGCCTAATGCAACAAGGACAGACAAGAGCGTACGCTTAAATTTGTTTCCCCATTTCATCAACTAACCTTATCTAAGGTAAAACCAAAAGTAGAACCCACATTTTGCGTACTGCGAACATTAACTGTTTGTTTGTGCGCTTCTACAATATGCTTTACAATGGATAAGCCCAGACCAGTACCTCCCTGCTCTCTTGATCTGCTTTTATCTACTCTGTAAAAACGCTCAAACAGACGTGGAAGGTGTTTGGGGTCTATACCAAAACCATCATCCGAAACCTCTACCAGAAGATGTTTGTCATCCATGTGGTAAAAACCTAGTTTGGTATTGCCGTTTTTTTTGCCGTATTTAATAGAATTTGTAATCAAATTGACCAATACCTGGCGTATTCTTTCACGATCTGCAATGACGTTAAAAGCTTTGTCGCAACCCTGCTTGAAACCAAATCGAATATTTTTTTCACGTGCAGAAATACTCATTTCTTCAAAAATCTCTATAGCCAGTTGATGGATGTCAAAGGCTTGAAAATCAAGATGTAAGTCTTGTGATTCCAGTTGAGCAATCATATCAAGATCTTCAACGATTGTATTTAATCTTTCCACGTTTTTTGCTGCTCTTTCCAGGTATTTCATATTGATTTCCTCATCATGAATACCGCCTTCCAGTAGCGTATGAATGTAGCCTTGCACATTGAAAATAGGCGTTTTGAGCTCATGAGAGATGTTACCCATAAAGTCACGCCGATAAGCTTCCATCTTTTTAAGCGACTGGATTTCCTCATCTCTTTCATCTGCCCAACTGCGCACTTCCTCCTCTACTTCATCAATCACGTGCTGGTTCATCTTGAACTTTTCTTCCTTTGGTTCTTTCGGAGCTTTGGTTTTATGAATGGTTTTATAAATCAATTTCACCCGTCGATAAATAAAACGTTCAAGTGCAGTGATATTAGTAAAATAAGACACAGCAAAAATAATTATGGCAATTAGCCAACCGTGCCACCAGGAGAGCGGGCTTTGTACAAAAAAAGTTAATGCCAATAGTAAAAGCAAAGAGATAACAGCCGTTATAGTGGCAGCATAAATAGCTATTTGTCGGGGAGTAGGGTTTTTTTCATTAAACAGTTTTCCTATTTTACTCATACCTTTAAAAGTCAAATTTATACCCAATACCTTTGATAGTTTTGATATAATCACTACCAATTTTTTCACGCAATTTCCTGATATGTACGTCAATAGTACGTTCTGTTACGATAACATCACTGCCCCAGATATGGTTAAATATCTCCTGACGAGAGAACACCCGACCAGGCATAGAAGCTAGTAAATACAGTAGCTGGAACTCTTTTTTAGGTAAATTAATACTTTCATCGCCCCTGAATACCATTACTTTTTCTTTGTCGATTTGGAGGTCGTTTACGTTGATAACACTGCTCTGCTCCTGTTCTTTATTACGTGGGCTACGGCGCAACAATGCCTTGATTCGACTAATGAGTACACGAGGGCGTATAGGCTTCGTGATATAGTCGTCGCCACCGGAATCAAGCCCTGCAATTTGTGAGTAATCTTCATTGCGAGCGGTCAGAAAAGCAATAAGTGTATGCTTGAATCTTTCTGTAGCCCGAAGCTGGCGACAGACCTCCACCCCATCAAGCTCAGGCATCATGATGTCAAGGATAATCAATGTGGGGTCTTCCCGCTTTGCTATATCTATACATTCTCGCCCATTACGGGCAGTACATACCTTAAAGCCTTCTTTTTCAAGGTTATACCTGATAAATTCGAGGATGTCTGGCTCGTCATCAACCACCAAAATTTTTACTTCTTCCAATTTAATCATTATATTTTTTTCTTTTTGATTGTGTCTGATTTTGATATATTTTTACCTTTAAAATCCGGCTTTTTAGGGCGTGCTGAATAATTTGTCTCACTCTTTTTTAGCTTCTCTATGATCTTTTCATACATATTATTGGACTTTATAGGGTCGTTAAACCAAGCTTCTAAATTTCTTTCGAAGTCTTCTTTTGTAATATCATGAATTCTGTAAATTTCCTGATAGTAAATATATAGTAGACTATCTTTCTGATGTGTTTTCTCCGTTTGCACAGCAGCTTCAGCCAGGTGAGTATCCAACAAGATATCAATCATCTTTTCTTCAGATATATCAGGAATAAGGGTAGGTGAGTCAGTGACAGCTTGCTGGCAATTCGTAAAAAGAATGGTCAGGGCTGTAATACACAACAAAAATCTTACTTTCGTGGTTAAAATCATCTAACACTTTGAAATATGTTGGAAAATATTCTCTCTAGCTTAGAACAGAGCAATACAATATTGGTTGCAGTGTCCAAAACAAAACCCAATGAAGCTATTATGCAGCTTTATGAACAAGGGCAATATATTTTTGGTGAAAATCGTGTGCAAGAACTTGTACAAAAATACGAAACTTTACCAAAAAATATACAATGGCATCTAATTGGGCATCTACAAACAAATAAAGTCAAATACATCGCCAGTTTTGTTGAAATGATTCACTCGGTTGATAGCCTGAAATTATTGCAGGAAATCAATAAGCAAGCAGCAAAACATAACCGTATTATTGATGTATTACTTCAAATGCATATTGCCCAGGAGGAAACTAAATTTGGACTGACACAAGAAGAGGTGGTGGCTATTTTGGAAGATGAACGTTATTTGAAAATGGAAAATATTCGTATCGTCGGACTAATGGGAATGGCTACATTTACCTCTGATGAAAAACAAGTCAGAGCCGAGTTTCGTCATTTAAAAAATATTTTCGACGATTTGAAAAAAGACTTTTTTACTGAAAAAGACAGTTTTCAACACGTTTCAATGGGTATGTCTGGCGATTATACCATAGCTATTGAAGAAGGAAGTACAATGGTGCGCATTGGAAGTTTGTTATTTGGAGTAAGATAAATTATCTTTGCAAACTTTGATAGTTCGTCTATTGTTAGATGTATACTCCCTCTACGACTTTTGTCCATAGTGGTAAAAAATAAATAAACATGTTTGATACTTTATCAGATAAGCTCGAATTAGCCTTTAAAGACCTCTCAGGTCAGGGGCGTATTACTGAGTTGAATATTGCTAACTCCGTTAAGGAAATTCGCCGTGCATTGGTTAGTGCCGATGTAAATTATAAAATTGCCAAAGAATTTACCGATAAGGTAAAAGATAAAGCGCTTGGTGAACGTAATGTTTTGAAGGCTGTTTCGCCTGGTCAGTTAATGGTTAAGATCGTTCAGGACGAAATGATCGACTTGATGGGCGGACAAAGCGTTGGTATTAATATCAAAGCTAATCCGGGTATTATATTAGTTTCTGGTCTGCAAGGTTCAGGTAAAACAACTTTCACCGCCAAATTGGCTAAATTCCTCAAAGAGAAAAGAAATAAAACTCCTTTGATGGTCGCCTGTGACGTATATCGCCCTGCGGCGGTCAATCAGCTGGAAGTGCTGGGAGAACAGATCAAAGTGCCGGTATATAAAAACCTCGAAAGCAAAAACCCGGTAGAGATTGCTATGGAAGCTATCAAGCAGGCCAAAGGCAAAAATGACGTAGTGATTGTTGATACAGCAGGTCGTCTGGCAGTTGATGAGGCAATGATGACCGAAATTTCAAACATCAAAAACGCTATAAATCCTACAGAAACACTGTTTGTAGTGGATTCGATGACGGGACAGGATGCTGTCAATACAGCCAAAGCCTTCAACGATCAAATCAATTTTGACGGAGTAGTATTAACAAAATTAGATGGTGATACAAGAGGAGGAGCTGCACTGACGATCAAGTATACAGTTGGCAAACCAATAAAATTTGTTAGTACTGGAGAAAAACTGGATACACTGGATGTTTTCCATCCTGATCGTATGGCTCAGCGTATTCTTGGAATGGGAGATATTACTTCTTTCGTTGAAAAAGCACAGGAGCAATTCGATGAAAAAGAAGCACAGCGCCTTGAAAAGCGTATCCGTAAGAATAAGTATGATTTCAATGATTTCAAATCTCAATTGGCTCAGATCAAGCGTATGGGTAACATCAAGGATTTGATGGGAATGATACCAGGATTAGGTAAAATGTCTAAAAATCTTGAGATCGACGACAAAGCTTTTGTCAGAGTAGAAGCGATCATTGATTCTATGACTCCACATGAGCGTGAAAACCCACAGCTAATTAATACCAGCCGAAAAAACAGAATTGCCAGAGGAAGCGGGAATGGTATCATTGAGGTCAATCAATTCCTACGTCAATTTGAGCATATGCGTAAAATGATGCATCAGATGAGTAAGCAGGGCTTCCAGCCCGGACCAGCCGCTGGTGGTGGTAGCAAGATAGGAGGCATCAACAAACGGAAAGCAGCTCGCAAGAAGAAGAAAAGAAGGTAAATTCTTTCAATATATTTCATAATGCTTCGCATTGAGTGAGGAGTACTTAGTTCTCTCACCCCATGCGAAGCATTGATATTTTTACACGCAATATTGAACTAAGTAGAAGCTCAGTTGGTTTCCTGTATAGTTTTTAATAAATATATTATTATAATGAGTCAGAGTATTCATCAATTTAATGTCAAGAACATAAAAGGCGAAGAGGTTAGTCTTGAACAATACAAAGGCAAAGTCTTACTGATTGTCAATACTGCTTCAAAATGTGGCTTTACGCCTCAACTGGATCAGATGAGAGAACTCTATGATGAGTTTAAAGGAGAAGATTTTGATATACTGGCTTTCCCTTCCAATGATTTTGCCGGACAGGAACCGCTGGAAGGAGAAGAGTTAGAGCAATTCTGTGTAATTAATTATGAAGCGGAATATCCGATTTTTGATAAAGTCAGTGTAAAGGGTACAGAGGCAAGCCCGCTTTACAAGTTCTTAGGCGATAAGAAACAAAATGGTAAAGTAGGTTCTCCCCCAAAATGGAATTTTCATAAGTATCTTGTAGACAAAGAGGGGAGGGTTGTTGATTTTTATTATAGCATCACAAAACCTACGGCTGGCAAAGTAAAAAAAGCCATCCGTAAATTGATGGACAATTAAATCATGGTCAACAAATTAGATATTCTTGCCATTGGGGTACATCCTGATGATATAGAGCTAGCTTGCTCTGGAACATTATTGAAACACATTGCCGAAGGAAAAAAAGTCGGTTTATTGGATTTGACCCGAGGAGAGTTGGGTACAAGGGGGAGTGCAGAGTTACGAGACGAAGAAGCAGCAGAGTCTGCCCGCCTGATGGGAGCTGTTGCCAGAGAGAATTTAGCTATGGCTGATGGTTTTTTTGAGCACAAGGAAGGCAACTTAAAGGCTATAATTCACGTAATAAGAAAATATCAACCGGAAATTGTGTTAATTAATGCTGTTTCTGATCGGCACCCAGACCACGGAAGAGCAGCAAAATTATGTGCAGACGCCTGCTTTTTATCAGGATTAATAAAAGTTGAAACAAAAGAGATGGGTGTCTTACAGGACAAATGGCGTCCTAAAGCGGTATATCATTATATTCAGGATTATTATCACAAACCTGATTTTGTTATTGATATCAGCCCATTTATAGATAAAAAAGTAGAACTGATAATGGCATTCAAATCACAGTTCTACAATCCGGATTCTAAGGAACCGGAAACCCCAATATCCAGCAAAGCCTTTATGGATTTCCTGCACGCCAGAGCACAAGAGTTCGGTCGTCCAGCAGGATTTCAGTATGCAGAAGGTTTCATGACAACGAGAATAACAGGAGTGAATAGTTTGTTTGATCTTGTGTAAAAATGTGTTGAGGTGCGCCTTGTATTGAAGTGTTGAAGTCATACAATTTACCGAATAATATGAGTTTAAATTACATCAATACACCAACACGACAACACATCAACACACTCAATATCCAAAAGTTTTTTACTTTTGCACCCTGTCAAAAGAGAAAAGATGGCTAAAAATTTACTTATAGTAGAGTCGCCTGCAAAGGCAAAAACAATTGAAAAGTATCTGGGTAAAGACTTCACCGTGAAGTCTAGCTTCGGTCACATCCGTGATTTATCTAAGGATAAAAATGGAGTAGATGTGGACAAAGAGTATGAACCTAAATACATTATTTCTGATGACAAGAAGAAGGTTGTCAAGAGTTTAAGGGATTGGGTAAAGAAAACGGATGAAGTCTGGCTCGCAACGGATGAAGACCGAGAAGGAGAAGCTATTTCCTGGCATTTATGCAAAGTCTTAGGCTTAGATGAAAGAAGTACAAAGCGTATTGTATTTCGGGAAATTACCAAGCCTGCACTTCAAAAAGCCATCAAAAATCCTAGAACAGTTGATCTTGATTTGGTCAATGCTCAGCAGGCTCGTCGTGTATTAGACAGGCTGGTCGGCTTTGAATTGTCTGAATTATTGTGGAAAAAAATGAAATTCGGTTTATCTGCCGGACGTGTTCAGTCCGTTGCTGTTAAGCTGATCGTTGACAGAGAAAGAGAAATTGAAAACTTTAAAGTGACGCCTTTTTACAGTTGCCATAAGTCAAAAATAAACAAGGCAGGCTGGTCGAACTGAAAGCCGAAATGCCGAGCCGTTTCGACAAAGAAGCCGACGCGGAAGCTTTTCTGAAAAAATGTGTTGGAGCTGAATATACAGTAGGCAATATTGAGGTAAAACCTGCCAAACGAACACCTGCTGCTCCATTTACTACTTCCACTTTACAACAGGAAGCCAGTAGAAAATTAGGCTTTTCAGTAGCACGTACCATGAGCGTGGCACAACGTCTGTACGAATCCGGTATGATTACCTATATGCGTACCGATTCTACCAACCTGAGCGAAACAGCACTCCAAAATGCTGCTGATACGATTGTTGAAAAATACGGAGAAGAATATCAGCACACCCGCAGATATAAGAAAAAGAAAAACGCTACGGCGCAAGAGGCACACGAAGCCATCCGCCCTACCGATTTTGCCCGCCCGACAGGCGGTACAGAAAGAGATCAACAACGTTTATACGAATTGATCTGGAAACGTACCATTGCATCACAAATGTCGGATGCCCGTCTGGAAAAAACCAAGGTAGACATCAATATATCCAAAGCACCTGATGCCCGATTGGTCGCCAACGGAGAAGTACTCAAATTTGATGGTTTCCTGAAAGTATATTTAGAATCTACAGACGAAGACGAAGAAGAAGCAAAGGGCATGCTGCCACCCTTGTCTATTGGTCAGACATTGGCATTAGGTCATATGACAGCAACTGAACGCTTTACTCGCCCGCCTGCGAGATATACCGAAGCTAGCCTGGTGAAGAAAATGGAAGAAATGGGCATTGGACGTCCATCTACCTATGCACCTACGATCAGTAAAATAACGGAAAAGACACGAGGTTATATCTTAAAAGAGCCGAGAGAAGGAGTCGAGCGTAAATACAATGTATACACACTGAAAAGCGATTCTGTAGATAAAGAAATTAAGACTGAGATCACAGGTGCGGAGAAAAATAAGCTCTACCCAAGTGATACTGGAAAACTGGTCACAGACTTCCTTTCGGATAATTTCGATAATATCATGGATTATCGCTTTACGGCGAGTATAGAACAGAAATTTGATAAGATCGCTGATGGTTCGGAAGAGTGGAAGAAGATGATCGACAATTTCTACAAACCCTTTCATGCAGGGGTAACAGATACGCTGGAAAATGCCGAACGTGTAACTGGAGAGCGTATCATAGGCAAAGACCCGGAAACCGGAAGAACGGTATTGATCCGCTTATCGAGAAGAGGTCCCGTTGTACAAATTGGTGCGCCAGATGAATTAAAAGAAGACGAAAAGCCCCGCTACGCCAACCTGAAGCCCGGACAAAGCATGGAGGATGTCCAGACATTGGAAGATGCAATGGATTTATTTCAATTGCCCAAAGATATTGGTGAATACGAAAATAAAGTCGTCACCATAGGTAGAGGTCGCTTTGGTGCTTATGTAAAATTTGATGAGAAATTTATCTCCATACCAAGAGACGAAGAACCGCTGAAAATTGCATTGCCGAGAGCTATAGAACTAATAGAGATCAAGCGTAAAGAAGATGCACCGGTCGGTCATTACGATGGTCATCCCTACACAAAAGGCAAAGGACGCTTCGGGCCATTTTTGAAATGGAACGGTATGTTTGTCAATATCCCCCGCCGCTTTGATCCTGAATTACTGACAGAAGAAGAGGCGAATGAACTGATTCGGGCGAAAATTGAAAAAGAAGCCAACCGCTATATCCATAATTGGGAAGCAGAAAAAATCTCCGTACAAAACGGACGCTGGGGACCATTTATCAAATTTGGTAAACTGAATGTCAAGCTACCCAAAGGCAAAGACGGCAAACGCATGACTTCTGAAGAAGCAAAAGAACTCACCTTCGAGCAGGTAAAAGCCCTGATCGCTGCGGAAATTCCTGATGCTTTTGATAAGCCGGCTAAGAAGAAGAAAGCGACTAAGGCGAAAAAAACGACTAAGGCTAAGAAGAAGTAGCAGGTTCTATTGCGATAAGCTGTTTACAATTGTGCTAAAATGCTGAATTATCCCCCTTTGGAGGGGGTGAAGGGGCTGGATTTTGGTCAGTTGTCCACCCCCTCCGCCCCCTCCAAAGGGGGACAAAAAGTCATATGAGAAATTGCTGAAATTTCTGGGTTATGCTATTCGTTCAGGAATAGAGGTAGTTTCCTGTCTATATACTAGACTTTATTCTGAAATATTTCGTATAGAGCTAAATAATCTTTTTTCGCTAGGGCATCCCATCCACTGAGTGGTTCATTCGCTTGAATGTCCACAGGACAATCACCCTACGGGATCGCTCGCTCATGTTGCCTGAAAATTCACTATGCTAAGGCATAGCTCAATTTCAGCCGCCTTGATTAGCAAAAAAATCTTTATTTCCTCTTGCATCCAAACTATTTCAGAATAAAGTCTATTGGTAGAAAAAGAGGACTAATTTCTGATAAAGATTTTGATTGGTATTACAAGGAGTTAACATCAATCATAAAAATGACTCAGGCATTAAGAAATTCTGTGGATAAACGGCGTCGATAGCTATTGATTAGTTGTCGATAGTCCATAGAAATTTAGAGCGCCTTTGGCGCTCGACCCTCGACCCTCGACCCTCGACCCTCGACCCTCGACCCTCGACCCTCGACCC
>JAHDFX010000173.1 GCA_020627965.1 Saprospiraceae bacterium
TGCCATTTTCGCAAAAAATTCAACCAGTTTTATCGGGGGCAATTCTTTGAAAGTCAGTCTATATTCATCATAAGATACAGAAATGTATTCGAGATAAGATTTGCATAAGGCATCTACGTCATCAGCCAGATTATTGTGTTCGCGATGATGTTGTTTTTTACGTTTTATTTTTTCTACAATTTCAAGGGCATCTGCCTTGATAGTATTGATGAAATTATGATAAGTATTGGATTTTGTAATGAGCTTTCTATGGCTGTTCAGTCTGGTACAGGGCGGGATATATTCTTCTACCTTCCTCAAGCCTGAATTTGTACATCTAAATTTTGCAACAGGAATTGCAGCGGACAGTCCATCGCCCTTTAAATCTTCTTCTGCTATAAGCTCTAATTGATACACAGGTCGGGTAAAGGGTTGCTTTCGCGGCACATTATTCGCAGCGTCTCCCTCCGGTATCCGGCTAAAAATGTCGATACTCAATAAAACATACCAAAAATCGGAGTTCTCTATATTTTTTGAACTGATAAGTTCGGACATTGTACATTGTAGTTCCTGCCAGGTCTGATTCAGTATTTCTATTCGGGAACCATTCCGGGTTACTGCTCTGCAATATATAACTTCGACTTTTTCTTCGTTGATATTCGTTTCAATTGAAACCGCGGTCGGCAGTTCCTCCCAAAAGTCCGTAATTATAATCATTTATTTGCAGGGATATAGCGTCTCTGATGGCATCGACGTTCGCCATATACTGAGCAGTAAAATGCTGATCGGAAAGGCTCATCCCGTTTGTCCAGTTGATAGGTAGATATTTTATTTCTGAATTCATAATTGTAAGTTTATTCTTCCCAGGTCTTTACTCTTTCGACAAATATTTTATCTCCGTTTGAAATGCGTCCTCCAATATTATCATGGGGATTAACGTACCTTTTTCTGATAAAAAGTCCCCACCAGATTTTTTCGGGTCTGTAAAGAGCCAGCCGTATAATTTATCACGTTTGTTATCTTCTGCTAATACAATTTTTTTTACAGATCGTTTTACGATGTTATGGTCGTTGAGTTTATAGTGAAAAGCTTCTGCCAGGGTTTTATCTAATGGTATTTCAACCGTAGAACTTAGAATATTATCGGATTCATAATCTAAAGGAATGATAAAGTCAAACCCTACTTTCGCAGTGCGTCCGAGTTGAATAACAGGCGGCGAGGAACCTATGGGAAGTTCAAAGACCTGCCTGAAAGGAGAAATGATAGGTATATTATTCCATAGTTCGTGCGTATGTTTGAGTGTAATTGGCAACAGCATCCCTACAATGGGAATAGCCATCCACCATGCCATTGCACTTTTAAAATCTTCGGTTTCTGGTAATCTACCGGATTCGCTTAACAAAAAAACAGTAGTAAAGCAGAGCAATGCCACCAACATAATACCAGAGAGATAAGCGATCTTTTTAGGAAATTTTGCTGCTATACTCCATTCCCATTCTTCATATAATTTTTGGGCAAAATAAATCCCTATGATAAGGGAAGCCAGTAGGATAATTGTACCCATAAGTAAAGGGAATTTAGTATAGTGAGCTTCTCTTTTCAACATAAACCCCATTAGCCCTAATACTGAATAAATCAGAGCAGGAATCAGAAAATTCACAGGGAACTTAGCTGCTACTTTGCCACCTTTTTTAATAAGTTTGAAGATGACAAATATGAAGCCTAGTCCTAGTACTGCCAGGGCTGCTATGAGGATGGTTGTTATCATTGGTTACTGAGTTTACTTATTTCAATTTTCATACTCGTTAGTTCGGAGCCAACTTCATTTTTGAAAGTTCCAATTTCAGTGCGACATCCCCCCCCAATGAATCTTACCTTGTCATCGAGTCCCTTTATATTATCCTGAATTACATCCAGATTTCCTTGCAATTTTTCTCCTATTTGTCTTGCTTGTGCTGTGAGTTTTTCTATTCTGACATCCTGTTCCTGTATTCTCTTTTGCTGCTTTTCTTGCTCTATTTGTTGGAGAATATCGTCTGAGTTGGTTTGAGGGGGTATTTGATTACGAAATTCTTCTTCCATTTCTTTTTTCTCAAGTTTTTTACAACAAGTCTTCTCTTCCTTATCCTCATCAGGGTTTTGTTCCATAAAGAGCTGTGATTTCATTTCAATGAATTCATCTCTTTTGGCCAAAGAAAACTCTTGTAACCAGTTTATACCGGATTTAACAATGTGTTCTGTTTCCAATTCTTTAGATTGCCATGAATTACCTTTGCTTTTAATTTCTCCTAGGAATTCCTCTGCATTACCTTTCCACTTGCCTTCCCATTTACTAACAGCTTTTTCTCCAGCTCCCTGAGAAGGGGTAGCATTACCAGATACTTCCCAGTCTGACTTGTGTTTTTCATGTAATGAGTCAAGTACCTGAAAGAGCTGTTTCAACTGTTCCATCTCGGTAGTCATAGCTTTAATTTTCGCCTCCTTCAGTCCAATATCATCATCTTTCTTTGCTCTATTTTCTGTTCTATTATTAGAGCTTGTATCTTCACTCTTCCCCAACCCAAACCCCATAAGAAAACTGATTAGTAAGGGTACTAAAGCAAACAATACAAACCGGACTATGTTAAGATCACGTTGTTCGACAATATCCGGTTCCTTAGGTTTTCTTTTTATTTGCATAAGGCGTTTTTTATGTTTGGTTTATTGTAATTGATTAAAATATTTTTCTTAAAATCATTTATTTCTAAGTAAGTCGATCAGCTTATTTTTATGCGCTGTAAAATCGTCCATATTTTCCACCTGTTCAGCAGTCTGGACATCCTGAAAAACAGCTTCTTTGGTATGGTCGACCTGCTGGTTATCCTTCCAAAAACGAAAACAGACGTGTACCCCCGTTGACAAGCCAGTAGTACCTGCATAACCGATGATTTCATTCTGCTTAACATATTTACCCGACTCAATTCCGAGAGCCAGTTTATTCAGATGTAAGTACTGAGTCTGATATCTTTCATCGTGTTTTATTTTTACATAATTACCGTTATTGCCTTTTCCATTCGCTTTAGCTATTGTTACTATCCCGTCTCCTACAGCATAAACCGGCTGGTTAAGATTGGCTACATAATCGGTTCCCAAATGCTTTTGATGATAGCCATATATCGGATGTCTTCGCTTACCATATTTAGAGGAAATTCTGGAATACCTGACTGGCGACATTGAAAACCGTTTTTTTATTTTTTTTCCATTTTTATTAAAATATTTGATTTCCCCGTTTTCCTCATAGCGAAAAGCATAGATTTCCTTATCCTTTTGTTTGTAGTATACTGCCAGCAAGTTTCCAAAATCTATCAGCATATTTTCGCCGGTTATCGGATTTTCATACCATTTACCTTCGTAAACAAGTCTGAATTTATCATTTGCTTTAGCATCATGATGTAGGTCAATTTGTGGATTTAAAGCTTCCTGAATTTTAGGCATTTTTATAAAATCCCTATACTTTTCAGGAAATTCATCATCAAGATATCTGTCTATTTTATCTCCAAAAGTAACGGTCGGATCTAATGTTGTCTTGAGTACTTTTATATCAATTTCAGGTTCAGGAAGCAAGGTGATTAGTGCAAAGGAATCAGGCGCAATTCTATAGATGAAAAAATCTTCTGATTTGGTATGATTGACCGGGCTGAATCTCCATAAAACCTGCTTCGTTCGTGAGTAAGCCAGCTTTCTGTTTTCCAGCATAATAAAGACTGCATCACTTTCTTTTCCTAAATACTCTTTAAGGAAACTTTTCAGATTTGTATCCTCTCTATGAAAAGAATGAGGTTTTGGAGCTGAATAAAAAGGAAAACTATGTGCTATTGGTGGCAATAATTCTAAATAAGGAAAATTGGCTGTTTTCAGACTTGCAGAGTTTTTGAATGAACGTTCTTCTTTTTTTTGACATAGTCCGTAACATGCTATCAAAATGCCCAGTAAAACAAATAAAGTAATAGCAGATATTAAAGGTTTTTTGTACCGTTTCAAAAGATCAATATACTGTCTTACCTTTCCATTTTGATTGGAGGAATGCAGCACTATTTTTTTCTTCCTTATCCGTATTTTTTTGTTTTTCATAAGGGGAATTTATCTTGCTATAGTAATTCGTATTTCACAGGTTTGAGAATATCTGTTATCTTCATGAGGTGCCGATATTTTTATAGTTCTACTGGAATCGTTTTCCATATATTCATTAACTCCATATAATTTCAGGCAGGCTAAGTCATACAAAGAAGTTGGCTGCCCTTCCTGTATTTCGGTTGACAGACTCCTTGTTTGATTTAAATCATTATCAAACCTTATATGTTCTATTACCGGACTTATACCAAACTCCCCTAAATAAGGGTATTCTGTCGGTTTAGTTTTATCTCTTACATCACTCATCTCATCTCTCAACAACAAGTTAATTCCGAGAGAAGCTATCTCTACACCTTCATCTTCCAGTTCTTGTATTGTGTATTTGATATGATCCAGTATTAATGTACGTGTATCCGTTGTGCCTATGGTATAAGCATTTTCAGTATAGGGGAAAGAATAGCGTATAGCTAGGTGCTCTGCCTGTTGGACTTCGACTTTACTTCTAAATTCAATTCCGGCAACTTTAGATAAGTCGGACTGTAGTTTCCCCTCTAATATATCAGTGTTTTTCTGAGCAATTATCATTGATAGAGAACTACTTATGTCGTTTTCATATCTCATTTGCTGAATGAGTCGATTCAATTCTATATAACGTTGATTATCTTCTAATACAGGTTCTATTAATTTTTGCTCCACTTCTTTTGTAGAGAAATTTCTCACCTTCATCTCATACTTTTCAGCCTCTTTCAGTACACGGGTAGAAGCCCATATTTCACTATCAGCGATCTGGGCATTATCCAATGATTTTTCCAGTTCGATCTTGGCTTTAGCCAAATAATTGTCAGCTTCTATGAGTTTATTGGTAATAGCTTCTTTACTCAATCCTTTATAATTTGCCTGTTCATACGCATTAGAGGCAAAGTCAAGTTGTCTTATTATCTGGCTGTTATCGGTTTCTGTATTGGTCAAGCTCGTTAAGTCGTCATCAATCCTTTTTAGTTCATCTATAATTTCTTTCCTCTTAGCTTCTAGTTTAGCTCTTTTTTCTTTTTCATATTTATCGGTTAATGTTTTTGCATCGCTGTTTATCAAAGGATCAGGATTAGGTTTTTTAAGTCTTCCAATATCATGCTTAATAGTAAATCCGTAAGTTCCTCCGAATTCATTATGATGATTACTATAATTAAGCTGAAGATCAATGTTTTCAGTAATTTCTACTCCAAAACCAGCATGATAGGTAAGTCCATTTATCCGCATACCTCCCCCTAGCCAGAAACGATTGCCCAGAAAAAATACTCTTGTTGAGGTTTCCAATACATGTAGAGGAATCTGACTTTCTTCCCCATTGACGCCTCGATAAAGCAGGGAGGGTTCGATAGTAATTTTACTTAGATTTGCCCGATAACGTAAACCCGATAAAACATGGAAACGATTATTAAAAACCGATGTATCTGGCTCATTGGCAAAGAATTGAGGTAATGCAAGATCAAAGCTAAAAGTATTCTTATTCGTTCCTTCATAACGATATGCTAGCCCTAGTCCGCCGTTAAAAGCGAAGTCATTAAAGCTTAGAAAGTTAAAAATCGGATCATTAGGTTCATTAGTCGATTTATCTGTAATATCTATTCTTTGACTGAGTACTCCTGCTACAACTCCCATAGAAAAGCGGTGCGATTGTTCTTTTATAAAGTGATAAGCAAAATGAAAATCTGCATTTGTACGGTTGAAGATTGTTATGTCCGATTGCAAACTCAGTCCTATACCGATTCTTTCCGATAAACCTGCGACAAAAGGTGAAAGGTCGGTGAATAAAGCAAAAGCCTTAGGAGCCTGATTTTTTAATTTAAACCATTGATTGTTATGTATAATAGCTACATACCCCGAATCCAATAGTGCCGGATTGTAGTATTCCGGGTTATATATATGGGAAGTAAATACTGGTCTTTGTTGTCCCAAAACAGTGTTGAGAAATAAAAAACTGCAAGCTGTGATCCATATAATGTATAAGTGTTTCATAGTCGTCTCAGGTTGATTTTGTTATCTTAAAATAGATACAGCTCCTTTGTATTTGCGATTATTGATTTTATCAACAATGACATAATAATAAGTGCCATCAGGATAACTCTCTCCATCCCAGCGTATGTCTATAGTATTGGCTTCGTATATTTTTTGTCCATTTCTGCCGAATATAGAAATGGCAAAATCATCAGGATCATTATCATCTCTGAGGCTTATCGCTAATTGATCGTTTATGCCATCATCATTGGGAGAGAAGATATCCGGGATAAATATTGGGCTTTCTCCCGGTAAAATTCTTAGTGTTATAGAGACGCAGGTCGAATCACATAGTCCAGTCTCAGGACAAACCTCCAGCGTGGCAGACCCCGTAGAACCACCTTCAATTAGTGAAAAATCCAGATTGAGCGGAGATATTGATTGTCCGGCTTCTTCGCTAAACTCCATATTGACTGACGTTATTATTGTCCAGTTGAGTGTTGTTTCGGATGGTATTGTGATGATATTTATATCTTCTGGTGTTCCATTCGGAAGAACTATGAGTTCCGGGAAATCTGTTATTTGAGGAGAATTGTCAAAATCAATAGTAAAAGTACTGTCTATTGGAGAACATCCGTTACTATCCGTTATATTGACACCATAAGTACCTGGCACGGTATAAAGAGCAATGTCATCTGAAAAAGATTCTGCATCTTCCCAGATGTAAGTATAAGGAGGAGTACCCCCATTTACAGTAATTGTAACTTCTCCTATCCCATCTTCCACACATGTAATATTGTTGGTTACTACAGGTGAATTTGCTGACAGAGCCTCCGCTGGCTGAATAACCGTTACATTAATTGGTGGCAATTCACAGTCATTGCTGTCCGATATAATTACAGAATATACGCCTGCATTTAAATCAGTAATCGTTGAATCCATCTGTCCATTATCCCATAAATAAGAATAGGGCGGTGTTCCACCTGAAGCTCCGACAGTGGCTGTCCCGTCATTCCCTCCATAACAGGATACCGGAGTACTGGATATATCCCCTGGTATTAATGGAGTAGGTGATCCTATTTCAACAGATGCCGTAAAAGAGCATCCATTATTATCTGTTACAGTAACGATATGTGTACCAGCACTTAGCAGAACAGCCAGGTTGGTAGTTTCTCCATTATCCCAGAGATAAGTGTATGGTGGCGTTCCTCCTGTTGCATTAACAGTTGCCGAACCATCATTTTCTCCTACACAACTGACATTCTGATTGATCGTAGTTGTTCCGTTTAATTGGGCTGGTTCTGCAATTGTAATACTCTCTGTAAAAATACAACCTGACACATCACTGACTGTAACTGTATGTATACCTGCACACAGATCGGAAGCAGTGGCTGTGGTAGCACCATTGTCCCACTCATAAGTATAAGGCATAGTACCACCAGTAATATTGGCAGTGGCCTGCGCTGTACATTCTCCAGCACAAAGAATACTTTCGTCTTCGCTTATATTATCAATAAGCAATGTAGATATACTACCAATATTAACCTCAATAGTTGTTGAACATCCTTTGGAATCTGTAACGGTAAGTGTATTAATGTCTGCACACAGATCAGTTGGATCTTCATTAGCATTCCCATTAGACCAACTATAAGTATAAGGTGCAGTGCCTCCTATAACTGTAATATCGGCTGCACCATCACAGGCAGTACAGTTGGCTGGGCTGGTATTTTCCAGGCTTATGGTAAGAAACGGAATTGAATCTATGTATATGGAGTCAGTTATTTCACAGCTATTATTGTCTGTCACCGTTACCTCATGTATACCTGTAGTAAGTGTATAGGCAGTTGTATCTGTTTCGCCGTTATCCCAATTATAAGTATAAGGTATGGTGCCACCAGTAATACTAACTGTAGCCTGTCCGTCATTCCCACCGGGACAACTGACCAGAATGTCCTGTAATATTGTTATAGATAAGGTGTCTGGCTCATTGACAATTGTAGAATCTATTGCTATACAGCCATTATCATCTGTTACAGTAACTATATATATTCCTGCTGGTAAATTATTAATAGTATCGGTTGTATTACCGTTATTCCAAAGGTAAGTGTATAAAGAATCAACTGTTCCCCCACTTGCAATGACAATTGCTGTACCATCCTCAAGCCCATTACAAGTCACAGTTATTGAGTCCATGACCAGCATAATAGAGTCTGGCTCTACAACGACCAAGGAGTCCATTACAGAGCAGCCTTTTCCATCGCTTATAGTCACAGTATAACTACCTGCCGACAAGTTAGTGAGTGTATCCGACTTAATTTCATTGTCCCAGAAATAAGTATAAGTAGTATCAGCTCCTCCTATGGAACTGACGATCAGTGTATCTATAGCATCGCCATAACAAGCTGTCATAACTGTATCCTGTTCCAGTTCTATCAGCGGAATTTCTGATAAGGTTACAGTATCTAATGCGATATCATTATTAATTGTATCTGTAATGATTACGTAATATGTTCCTGTAGAGAGATTAGTGATGTCCTGATCGGTACTAATGACAGTGGTATCACTTTCCTGTTGCCAGATATAAGTATACATAGTAGCTAAAGAATCTATTATTTCAATATCAATGCTACCGCCAATAGTGTCTCCGCAGGGAGGATTTGTGAATGAAATATTATAAGGAATTGAATCATTCATTATATCCAAAGCCATTGTATGAACCATGCCCTTGGCAAATAGGCTCGTACAATGGAGCAGCAGAGCTATTATAAGAAGAACTTTTATGTGAATATGTTTCATCATAATGGTTTTTAATGTTATTTAAGGATCATTTCTCTACATAGCGAAATTGAGTAATACTGGAACGTCCTAATTGAAAAGTATCTCCACTTTTCAATCTTTGTGGTTTGGTGATTATTTTGCCATTAACCAAGACTTCTTCAATTGGTTTGATATTTTCCATCTTCAGCGAATAATTCAGCATGATTGGGTTTTACTTCCCTGTCGTCCCATTTTATGTAGACATAACTATTCGACGATTTTCCAATAGTAACTCCAATCCTGCTTTTCAGCCATTTGCTAATAGGAATAGTTCGCAAGTAACCTGCCGGAGCAATGACTTCCAATTCATATTCTTCAAGGGCTGTAACAATCGAGACTATGACGGCTCCCATGATTGTTCCCAATACGATCATACTGATCAGATTGGCAAACAGAAAATCTATAGGCGTGAAATTAGAAATTACCGAAAAAACCAAAAAAGCTGATACGGATGCCAGTGTTCCGCCAATAATTCCATTGGATAAGGATACAGAAGATTTGATAGATAGAATATAACCTAGACCGATGCCAAATAACAACCAAGAAATCAGCCCTGTGAAAAAAGGACCAGCTCCTTTTTGTTGCACATAAAATCCAATAGTGAAAACAATACAGGATATAAGAATTCCTGCTACTGTACGAAGCAGTATCTTTAGTAAAGATTCTTTTCGGGAGTATCTGCTGGAACTTCTGCGTTCTTCCATTATGCTAAAACGTGAGTCCTGTTCCTGCTGCAATAGCTAATAATAAGTCATTTCCAAGATTTTGAATCATCAGGTTGCCGTTCTCAATACTACCTGTACCTCCAGTAAAACCCTCTCCTAAACCCCACCTTACAAGGCTTTCAATACCTGTAATTTTTTTAAGGACAGCAACACTTAACAACACCCAAGCCAAGAACCCTCCAATAGCGCCAAACAGCATCCAGTTAAGTTTTAAATAGATGCCTTCCATAGAGAAAAAATCATTGGTATCAGGCGCTCCTCCTCCACTACAATTCTGATTCATACAATCCGGCCAATTGGGACATTGCCAGCCAATTTCTTTCCAGGTATCGAAAGGAATAAGTTGCTTGCATTTATCAACGACTGCAGTACCATGTTTAATAGGAATATTATAATAAGGATCGTTCCTGACACGATTTTTTTCTTCGATGTAACGGCGGACATATTTCTTTTTAAATCCGTATTCTCTGATCAAAGGGATAATCGTACTTCCGGTTAGTAATAAAATGACAATCATCAGCAAGCCTGCTAAAAATCGTAGTAGCCAATCTACAAATCTTAAGGGCTGCTGCAAATCAACATGAAAATTGGCACTTCCCAGACTTATACTCTTTTTTGCTGTTTCTCCATTTATCTGAATAGTATATTCTCTTTTTTCGCCTTTAAATTTTGTATCAACAGGCGTAAAGGGCACCTGATTATTACTTGCAATCTTGTTTTTCAGTATCCTTTCATAACCTGCATATTCAGTACCTTTAAGGTAACTCACTTCTATATCGCTTATATAGCTCAGGTTGCTTAATGCAATTGGATTATTTTTAAGTCCTACAGCAAAGCAACTAAAATTTCCCGAAAGGCTTTGTTTTAGTCGTTCTACATCTTTATAATGATAAGGTAGGCGGGTGTTATAGACATCACTCAATGTATCATTTTCACCTGAACCAACAACAAATAGGACTTTGTTGCCAGAAAGGTTTTTCAGGTATTTAGCTTCTTCAATAAAAGCTGTATATAAATCCGGTGGATAGTTATCAGAACGGAGATTTTTTAGTTTTTCATTGATATTTTCTTTGTTTATTTTTTCCCGTTTTTTATCTCTGCTGTAGGTGGTTAGGTAAAATTCAGCCTTATTATCACCTACCCTATTGTCAAAAATATTCCTAATAATTTTACCCGCCTGCTTCAGGGTTTCAGGATTCATTTCATTACTTACATCCAGTAAAAAATCTATTGTAATGGAGTCTTCTGTTGTTGAGGATACGATATTATTTTTATGAATAACGCTCTGTATGGTATCAATAATCTCAATAACTGTATCTGTCATCTTTCGTTCAGATAGTAATTCAATATCCCTTTTATAGAAATTATCCAGTTTGCCATTCGTTTTGTATTCTACCCATAAATTCAGGTAGCCGCTACCATCAGTACCTATCCTATCGATTCTGATACTGGTCTTACTTTTCTGTGCCAGTAAAGAACAGGAACACGCTATTCCGATTAGGAGAATAGAGATTAATAATTTATATAAAAAATGAGCCTTCATTCACATGTTTTTCTAAGCTGTTTTAGCTGTAATAATAGTTTTCGTGTAACGCCATGAAAACCATTCTGTATGTTTTTTCAAATCATTCCGATTATTAACTCTTCCGTCTTTCATTCTGGTAAAAAATGCTGTATCCAGTCTTTTTGTCAGGCTGTCGATTTCCATAGCAAACTGGTAAGGTGCTTTGAAAAAAGTATCTTGGATTCTGAGGTCAGGGCGAGAAAGGAATAAACCATGTCCTGGATGTGTATGAAACCAGCCGACCAGTATAAGTTCAGGGTATTTATCCTGAATATCTCCCAAGTCTTTTGCCAGGCTTGTAGTACTGAATTCCAGCCTGTACAGGTCGTGGTGTTCGGGTTGGATGGGTACAAATTTCTCGACGAGTACTTCGTAGGTATCTGTTGCTTGTAGTCGGAAGGGAGTCCCCATTAGTACACCTCCTATCTCTGGGATTTCCCCCTCCTTTTCATCAAGGGGTTTCAGGTTTTGTTGTACTAGGAATTCCTCCAGCTCGGATACACACTCTTGATGTAAATAGATATTGGAAACTATAGAGTCTGCCCACAATGAATTTGGAGCGAAAGAAAAGAAATCCCTTTCTTTCAGATGTTTTGTCAGCACCTCTCCGCTTCGATATTCGGTCGCTTTGTCACCTATTTTTTTGATTTGGGTAATTTTAATTTTACTCTTAGTTGTTTTTTCTTCGTAAGCATTACCGCCTTCTTCTATATTGACTGCTTTTGCCAATATCTCCGCTTTTTTAGGGGCCGCTTTTTCAGCATAAAAATCTTCCAGTTTTTTATCTCTGTGTTCGAGAAATTCTTCATTCGCCTGCTTTCTTTTTGCCTGTTTTCTTTTTGTGGAAATAAAGATAAAGCCAAGCAAAATGAGTGATCCGGCAGCTAAGCCCCCAAGTAAGTTTTTATTAACAGGTGGTAAGTTTTCAGTGTCAGTTTTATCACCTGTATTTTTCGTTTTTGGAACTTCGTTTTCTCTTGTTTTGGCTACTGACTTAGTAGGCTCTTCCTTTTTTGAGTTTTCCTCAGGTGAATTGGCCCTTTCTTTCTGCTTACTGTTTGTAGTCTTTTTATCAACAATGGGTGCTTCTACCTTTTCCTTCCTTTGGGCTCTATTACCTGTCGATTGTCTTTCGGGAAGGTTATTATTGTTAATACTTGGTTCGTCGTAAGAAGTATCTTTAATTTCGGCTTCCTCTGACGGGGAATTAGATACCACTTTAGTTGAGGGTTGTTTCTCAGGTTCTACAGGAGGTTCTTCTTTTGTTTCTTTGTCTTCTACATTTTTAGGTTTTTCAACTTTGAAGGAGAAATTTAATGAATCAAGAGGAGTTACATGTTCATTTTTTTCCATAAAAAAGGGGATTTCTACTTTATCTGGATTCTCATTAAGATTTACTTTTAATGTTATTGCACTTCCTGAAGCAGCAGTTCGATCACCTGAAAAATAAAGGAAACCTTCATTTTGACGAAAAACAAGTTCTAGTCCCTTCAATCCTTTGGGCCAGTTAATATCAGTTATTTTGATTTTAATCTTTATTTCATCTTGCTCTTCATCAGGTTTCAAGTGATATTTATCATTATTATAATCATAGTTAAGCTCACCATATAGGGAATCCATTCTCAACTGATAATTAAATAGTTCTTTTCCCTTGAACTCCTGTGCGCATGGCTTATTAAGACAATTTTTAGATTGCCCATATACATCGACACTTATTATCAATGCGATAATACAGCCCGACAGTGCTATGTTTGAGAAAAACCTCATAATTCTATGATGCGTATATCATTTCTGTTCTTTTATATCGTCTTCGAATCAGAATGGCTGTTAGTACAGATACCACGCTGACTACGATGAATAGTATAATGGTCTTCACGAGTTTAGGTGATAAGGCAGGTTTTACCTGTATTTCTTCGGTATCACTTACAATATTGTTGAATTCAAAAGGTATTATCTTTTCTCTGCCCAGTTCATCTTCTCTGATGAGTATTTCATAGATTCCATTTTTGGTTGCGGTGATAGTCAGGCTATCGGTTTCCTGCCATTGGGAATCATCAATGGTGATACCGGCATTATTGGAAATATTTTTGTAGCGAATGCGAAAGCCGGATGTATTCTCTAGTTTGAGGCCTTGCAGACTATCACCAGATGTTTGGCTGTATTGTAAAGGAAAGTTATCTCGGATAAACTTTATTACTTCTCCTTTATAACCATAAGACTTGGGGTAAAATGCTATGATATTGGCTTCGTTTTTTTCGGT
>JAHDFX010000006.1 GCA_020627965.1 Saprospiraceae bacterium
ATTTATATGAACAATGAAGATAAAATTCCTTTGGCAAGACGTAAAAAATATGATTTTTTAAACCGAATCCCTAATATCTGTGGCCGATAATTCCTGAATTAGTACCGTTTGTTCTATGGTATGATGAAAAAAACAAATAAGTTTATTTGTTCATGTAGAATTCATATAAGTTTAACCTCAAATTTACTCCATAAATGATAGATATAGCCACAAGATTGCTTATTGATGAACTTGGACAATTCATTGAAGATACTACATCCATAACAGCTAATGATGTTGTAATAGAAAATATTGCAAACTGGGAGAATGACCCCAATAATAATTTAACCGATAAAATTGTAGCTACGCTGGTAAATGTTGAAGAAGAAAGTACAATGAAAAACAGAAGACCTACGCAGGTCAATCTGAATGGAGGAATAGATTACGTTAGCCCCCCTATACACCTTAACCTATACTTACTATTTAGTGCAGTACCTGACGGAGTGGCACAAGCTTATGAAATAGCTCTAAAACGTATTTCACAGGTAATCTGTTTTTTTCAGGCAAAGCGAATGTTCACAGTGAAAAACTCGCCATTCTCGACAATTTCAACAGCTTCTTCGCTAAGCGATCTAGAGAAAAACGAGATTAGACTGCAGGTAGAACTATATACCATGACCTTTGAGCAAATTAATCATTTGTGGGGATCATTGGGTGGTAAGCAAGTTCCTTCTGTAATGTACAAAATAAGACTGGTAGAGGTGAAACACAGAATTGCACAGGAAGCGCCAGTTATCGAAGAAATACAAAACAATATAAACACAACAAAATCATAAACTCCCATAATGTCCCAGTGTATATTTAAACGACTATTTGAAGTAAGATTTTTACATGATTATTTTCTTAACATAGAAAATCAATCTTTCTTCATGAATACCTTGACAGACGTGGAAAAAGAAGAGCGTCTTCAGGAATTAATGAGTATAGGACAACTGGATATGAGGGAAGAGATTAAAATCTGTCCGACAGAGAAAACCAAAGAACATCTTCGTAATTACCGTCTTCGATTTATACAAACGCCTATTGGTTTTTTTATAGGCGGACAAGTTAAAAAAAATGAACCAGGAGATGGGTCTGTTACTTATGAACCCTTTATTCCAATTGGTAATAATCTTGAATTTTCTTTTCATATATACCAAGTCAATCCAAAGTTTAAATCCTATTCCAATGTGCCATTAAAGAAAAGAATAGAAGCAATCTATCATTTTGACAATAGAAATGGCGCAGATAAAACAGCACCTGCTTTATCATTACCCGTTCAGGAAGTCGATGAAGATATACCATATGAAATGGGAGAATTGGTAATGGATGTGGGACAATTATTAAAAGGTGCAACAGAAGATTATGATCCTGATTCGGGAATCAATCTTTCTAATATTTTGGAAAGTGTGGAGGGGGAAGGGCTGGTCAATACAAATGACAGGAGGCTATTGCCCAAGAAATTTTTTGTTAGAATACCTGATTCCATTAGCCTGACAGAGGTTACAGTGGAACTTCTTGATACAGTAGGAAATGTAATCAATGAAAAAAATATTGATACAAGTGGTAATGTAGCTCTCATATCTATAAACTTACTAAAAGATGACGATGGAGAGATAGTTGAAGTGCCGGATGGTACATATACTCTTACAATATCTGACGATCAGGGCTGGGAACTATCTAGGCAAGTCTTGCTTAGTGAAGAACTTTATAACAAAAATGCATTCGCTGCTCTGAGCATTGATACAGGAGAGACTGAAACCGGATTTAAAATTCTGGAATCTGATGGCTCTCTGGTGGAAAGGGTAAATAGTGCTGGTGTCAGCACACCAGCACCTCGCTTTGAATTGAGAATGCTTAGCAGGCGGTGTTATTGGCGCTATAAAACAGCAGAAATTTTTGATCTAAGCAATATTCCCAATCTAAACGGAGCATTGCAGCAACCCTCTGGAGTAGATAATATTACTTTTACTACTTCTCCTCAAAACTTAACCAGAATCCCAATAAAAATCAATAATACCTTGAATCTACCTAATCCTAATCAGAATGCACCATTACGGTCAGAGAATGGAAGATATTACGCTGATATATACATATCAGCAGTGAATAAATTATTCATCCCATAAAACACAGCACTCATAAATTATTTGTATACCAAATTGTGAAAATAAAATAATATGAATAACTACAAAACACCAGGCGTATATGTAGAAGAAGTTCGGAAATTTCCGCCTTCTATTGCTGCCGTTGAAACCGCTATTCCAGTATTTATTGGTTATACGGAAAAAGCTCGCCTTAAAGAGGATGATGATTTACGTAATGTACCACATAAGATTAAATCTGCTTTTGATTACGAGCGTTTATTTGGAAAAGCACAGCCTGAGCCAGGTATCGAAGTGACAATTAACAACAACAGCACGCCTGCTACTATCAATGCAAAAAATTCAACCCCTTCCAATTATCGTATGTACTATGCTATTCAGGCTTTCTATGCGAATGGTGGTGGTCCATGTTACATAGTTTCGGTAGGCGACTACTCAGGGGGAGGAGTTATCTCACCTGCTGAGTTGACTACAGGGCTTAACGAGTCAGGTAAAGTAGATGAAATTACATTGATTTTGTTCCCGGATGGGCAAGGTTTGTTGGATGCTGGAACATACTATACATTACAAAAACAAGCCTTGGATCAGTGTATGGAATTGGGTGATCGTTTTACGATAATGGATGTATGGATAGATCCAAATAATCTGAATGCAGATCACGTACAAGCACTAAGAAATGAGTTACCTACTGGTGATGAATTAAAATATGGCGCAGCCTACTACCCGCATCTAGAAATGCGCCTTACTTATGAATATGACGAAAGTACAGTCACAATAACGGGCGGAAGTGCAGGAACATTAGATGCATTGAAAACAACGGATAATGTCCAATACAATCAGGCTAAAAACATTATAGATAATCAACTCTATGTGCTTATGCCTGCATCAGTCGCAGTAGCTGGTATATATGCACAGGTAGACAATAACAGAGGGGTATGGAAAACACCGGCAAATGTAAATGTTGACCTTGCTGTAAGACCGACAATTAAAATTACAGACCAGGATCAGGAAAGCATAAATGTAGATACCACTGCTGGTAAATCTGTGAATGCGATCCGTTCATTTACCGGACGTGGACCAGCACTTGTATGGGGAGGACGTACATTAGCCGGAAACGATAATGAATGGCGTTATGTGTCCGTTCGCCGCTTTTTCAATATGGTGGAAGAGTCAGTCAAAAAAGCTACTGTACAGTTTGTCTTTGAACCTAATGACAAAAATACCTGGACAAGGGTGAAATCCATGATTGAAAACTTCCTGACTCAGCAATGGAAAGCCGGTGCGCTTATGGGGACTACAACAGATGAAGCTTATTATGTGAAAATTGGACTCAACGAAACGATGACCGAATTGGATATTTGGGAAGGTAGAATGATCGTAGAGATTGGTATGGCTGTTGTTCGTCCTGCTGAATTTATCATATTGAGATTTAGCCACAAAATGTTGAGCGAAGGCTAAAACCATTTTTAAACTCATTTACAAATTAAAAAATAATAAAATGGCAGATAATAATACAGTGAAGCCTACGCAGGATATTCTAAATAGGTGTGAATTAGAGCTTTGCGAAAATAAAGCGGCAGCCGGAAGTGTTCTGATCGCAGAAACTACAGAATGGCATAGTAGTAATATGACTACACAATTTAACGTGTACTGTTATGATATGACAGACAAAATGGTAGATACATATTGCGAATTAGAGCGCTGCTATGTCATTCCTGTTTCCAAAAAGAAAGAGCTTATCAGTGGGAGAATTACTTCCCTCATTGAGAAAAATGAAGCTTTGGGGACAAAGTATAAAAGCCTGGTCAAAAAAATTCGTGAGTTGAGAGAGAAGTACGTAGAAGCTTGGGATGAGGCTTGTAAAATTGGCGTATGCATGGAAGACGAACAACGTTGTAATGACACTATTTATAAGAAATTCATTAAAGACAAAATTATAGGTCGAGTAAGTGGACTAGAAGGAACTATAAGAACTGATTACCTCAATAAAGTATGTCGTTTGGTAGATTCTTCTATTGATATTGCCGGTATTCAGACTTTTACCAATATAAAGAGTCTTGAACCTTATTGCAATACCGTTAAATCGTATTTAGAGGAATTACAAACAGATGTTAGTGGAAATATAACATCTCTGGAAACTGAATACGATAGTAATAAGGCGGCCGTAAGTGAGGCTATTCAAATGCAGATAACAGCTCAAGTAGAAAAATGTGATGCTGAAATTAATAAAGATACGGTCACAGCAACCTTCAACTATGTCGGTAATAGTGATTGTACTGATGCACTTGATGATGGACAGGAGACCATAAAGTCGATCTGCGAAAAACTTAAGAAGAGTAAAGTTGTATCTGATGAAGATGATGAGTGTCAGGAAATAAGAGACAGGATTGCAGCAGGAAATAATGCAACTTCAGCCAAGGCAAATAAAGCAAATAGTTCTAAAACTACTACTGCCAGTGCTCGTAAATCTACTTCAAAACAACAAAAAACAGATAAAGGAGGAAACAATAAGAAAACGGATGCATAAGCTGCAGTTAGGTTTTACTCTCTTAACATCATTTAATAAAATTTTAAAAAGATAAATATTATGGCTACATCTAATCAGGGACAAGCAGCTAGTGCATTGGATTGTCTGCAAATGTGGACAGATGAATTAAAGCTTGTTGAAAATGCTTTAGTTAAGGCTGAAGCTGAAGCTGAAAAAGCCTGTGCTTGTTACGAATCCATACGAAATATAAAAATCAAGCTTACAGGTTACCAGAATCAAATTAATACTACTCACGATATTATCGTAAAAATTGAAGCTGAATTAGATATTCTGTTCGCTCAAATTCACTATGATGTCTGTGAAAAAACATCTTGTACGGTTGAGGCAATGCAAATCCTTTATTGTTATATCAAGAATTTCTTCGAGTGTCTGGATGATTTGTCTGAAGAAGTTATGGGTATAATCTCCTCTATAGAATGTCTTAATCTAAGCAAGCCCTCTATTATTTTGGAGTGTCTCAAAAAACTAATGGAGAAGCTGAATGCAATAGTTGCTATGCAGGAAGAGATCATAAAAATGATCATAGAAATAGTACAGGCAGCTATTGAAATAGATAAACTGCTTTGTTTGGAAGAGGGAACTTACTCAGAAACTGCAGAGGACAAAAGCAACCTTAATGTTACAGATATCGGTTGTAGTGTGGCTGGTTTTGTTTATGAATTATGCGATTACTACTCTAAACCATCTGATATGGAAAGCTCACTTCCTGAAGGGCTTGGTGAAAAAACTATTTTCATGACGCCACCTTGTACAGATTTGGATAAAAAGTTTCCTATCGTTAATAATGAACCGGAATCATTTTACACTGAATTAAGTAGTGCGGTATCTAATATTGACATTATTTGCCAGCAGGCAAAAGATGACTGTGATGAAAAAAGGAAATGTGCAGACGAAATAAAAGCCTGCAAAGAAAATCTTATTAATGCAATAGCAGCAGCAACAGAAGCTAAAGCTTGCAAATAACCATGTAAGCTTTGCCAAACACTAATTTTAAAAATTTCATTTAACAAAAAATACCTGAACACTTACTGTCGGTAATAGGCAGTAAGCTAAAAGGTACTAAAATTTATAATCATGCCAGCAGTTGGAGATTATCCTTTACCTAAGTTTACCTTTTTGGTAGAATGGAACGAAAATTCACGCATGGGCTTCACTGAAGTCAGTGGACTGGATTTTGAAACAGAAGTTATTGAATACCGGGAAGGTAATAGTAGAAAATACAATAAACTAAAGCAGCCTGGGCTGACTAAATACAGCAATGTAACGCTCAAACGTGGTACTTTCGAGGGAGATATAGACTTCTTTAATGCTTGGAAAGAAACTTACTTCTTTCAGGAAGGCAACCAAACCGGAAGTAAGTTCAGAAGAACGGTCACGATCAAAATGCTTAATGAAAGTCATGAACCTATTATGGTCTGGACATTGGAAAACGCTTGGCCTTCCAAAATACAATCCACTGATTTGAAAGCTGATGCAAATGAGGTCGCTATTGAATCTATGGAACTCGTGCATGAAGGACTCATTCAGCAAAGCGTCTGATTTTAATTATGACACCATCAGTAAATTATCCATACCAAACCGTAGGTTTTCTTTTCCGCGTAAGCGTAGACAATGGGGAAGAAATTGATGCTCGTTTCCAGTCTGTTTCTGGTTTGGAAGTACAATTTGAAACAGAGACTTTCAAAGAAGGAGGTGAAAACCGTTTTGAACATGTGTTACCGGTTCGCAAAAAATATCCTGATCTGGTATTGAAGCGCGGACTGGTATCACCTGGTGGTCTGTCGAAACTTACAGAGTGGTTCAATACTACTTTTGATGATACCTTACATATTGTACCCTGGAATCTGGATATTGAGCTACTCAATGAAGAACAGAAACCAATCATGAAATGGCGAATTATCCATGCTTGGCCAAAAAACTGGAAAATTGGAGAATTAAATGCCGAAAAAAGTGAAGTACTGATCGAAACATTGGAACTGAGCTATAATCGTTTTGTATTTGAAAAAACTTGATTATGCCTTTAGAAATCAGAGAATTAGTCATAAAAGCCTCCATCGATAATGATAAAAAGAGTGGGACTACCGGAAGCGCTGATAATAACAGTAACGGTGAAACCAGAAAGCAAATTATCAATCAGTGCGTGGAAAAAGTACTGGAAATTCTTAAAGACAGAAAAGAAAGATAATGCGAACTAGTAATGAAACTAAAATGGTGATCTGTGCCTATAAGGATAAAGATTTCCGACAAGAGTTGAAGAAACAATTTACTCTCCCGGTCAATCCTGAAACATTCACGCAGAATTATAAAATAGAGTATAATCAGGAAACGGCTCATGGTAACGAAAAAAAAGGACCGGAGTTCAAATCCACAAAACCGGAAGAATTAAAGTTTGATTTCATCTTGGACGGAACAAATGCCATAGAAGGTTATCACGAGGCTTCAAAATCCAAAACTGTTCACGAACAATTCACTGCTTTTAAAGAAGTTGTTTATGACCTAAATGGGGATATTCACCGACCGAATTTTCTAAAGATCTTTTGGGGCGACTTAAAATTTCAAGGCATACTATCGGGCTTGGATGTCAATTATACGCTTTTCGATAGGCAAGGCAGCCCTTTAAGGGCAAAACTAACGGTAACTTTTCTGGACTTTGTAGCTCAAAAGGAACGGGTAGCAAGGGAGAACAAAAAATCTCCTGACATTACCCATACTAAGTTGATGAAAGAAGGTGATCGTTTAGACCTGATGACCTATAATATTTACAACGATAGTAAATATGTACTCCAAATTGCGAAGGCAAATGGCTTAACTAGTTTCAGAAAACCAAGAGTAGGTAAAGCATACATATTTCCTCCATTTGATAAAACCGAAGTATGAGTAATGAACAAACTATACCTAATACATCTACTCATGATGTAATTACTTTTGACATTCTGGTTGACGGAACAGCCATCAGTAATGAGTATGAAGTAATATCTATAATGGTTCTTAAGGAGGTTAATTGTATACCTACGGCCAGAATTGAAATTGCAGATGGTGAACCTTCGGAGGAGACTTTCAAGGTGAGTGAGACAGATGATTTTATTCCAGGTAAAGATATTCATATCAAAATAGGACGAGACAGCGACAACAAAACTGCATTTAAAGGTATCATTACCAAACATTGTATCAATATAAAAGAACATGGACGTCCAAGTCTGGTTATTGAATGTAAAGATATAAGTGTCAAACTTACAGTCGGAAGGCACAATCGCTACTTTGAAGAGCGTCAGGACAGTGCTGTCATAGAAGAAATCATCGGCAACTATACCGGCTTAACCGCAGATATAGAGGCAACTGATCTTACTCATAAAGAATTAGTACAATACCACATCACTGACTGGGATTTTCTGGTATCTCGTGCAGATGTCAATGGGAAACTGGTTATCGTAGATGATGGTAAAATTCAGGTTAAGAAACCTGACACAGCCCAAGAGCCTGTACTCGCATTACAATATGGTGCTACCTTAGTCTCTTTTCATGGTGAAATAGATGCCAGAACTCAATTCAAAAAGGTCAAGGGACAAGCATGGGATTATACAAATCAAGATTTATTTGAGACGGAAACTGATAAAGCTGATTATACTGAGCATGGTAATATAAAAGGAGAAGATCTGGCAGATACTATTGCATTGGAAGAATGGGCATTACGGCATAGCGGGCAGGTAGTAGAAGAAGAATTACAAGCTTGTGTAGACGCTAATATGCTGCGTAGTCGTATGGCTAAGATCAGAGGCAGAGCAAAAATAAATGTCGGTTATGGAGAGGTCAAACCAGGTAATATGATAAAACTGGGTGGCGTTGGTGATCGTTTTAATGGAAAAGCTTTTGTCAGTGGCGTCAGGCACGAGATAGGAGAAGGGATGTGGTACACTCATCTTCAATTTGGTTTATCTCAACGCTGGCATACTCGCTCCGAAAAAATAGAAGATATGCCGGCTGGAGGACTTGCTCCGGCTATCAGGGGCTTACAAATTGGGAAAGTAGTACAACTGCAAGACGATCCGGATGGTGAAGATCGGGTTTTAGTCAAATTACCAACGATAGATAATCAGGCAACGGGCACATGGGCACGTATGGCAAGCCTTGATGCAGGAGAAAACAGAGGGGCATTTTTTCGCCCCGAAATAGATGATGAAGTCATTGTAGGTTTTATAAATGACGATCCAAGAGATGCAGTCGTATTAGGTATGTTGAATAGCAGTGCTAAACCTGCGCCTCTTGTAGCAGAAGATCTTAACCATGAAAAAGGATTTTTTACACGTTCCAATATGCGGGTATTATTCAATGATGAGGTAAACAAAATCACCATTGATACGCCGGCCGGGAATATGATCATTTTAGATGAGGAAAGTAAGTCCATTACTTTACAAGATGAAAATGATAATAAAATTTTGATGTCTCCTGATGGCATAGAGATCAGCAGCCCAAAGAAAATTGTCATAAAAGCGGGCACTTCCATGGAAATTGAAGCTGCAGCCTCAATGGAATCCAAAGCTACCAGTATTGCTATGAAAGCTGATGCTTCTCTGGAAGCAGAAGGAGCTACCACAAAGATGGCAGCACAAGGAATTGCTGAATTGACCGGTTCACTGGTAAAGATTAATTGATGATAAATTTTTAAACCTGAAATTATGCCACCAGCTGCAAGAACACCAGATTTTCATACTTGTCCGCTTACAACCGGAACAACACCGCATGTTGGAGGACCGATAGTGGGACCTGGCGTACCGACAGTCCTCATTGGAGGGCAAGTGGCCGCAATCGTTGGGGATATTTGCACTTGTGTAGGACCGCCAGATAGCATTGTAAAAGGCTCAGGAACTGTACTAATTGGTGGAAAACCGGCAGCCAGACAAGGCGACCTGACAGCACATGGAGGCGTGATCGTACAAGGATTACCAACAGTAATGATCGGTGGATGATTAAGTTAATTAAGTAACTCTATACACTCAATAACTCAATATGTCAGAAAATAATTCATATCTCGGACGTGGATGGGCATTCCCACCAACTTTTGATATTAATTCTGGAACTGTGGAAATGGTACAGAATGAAGAGGACATTAATCAGAGTCTCGAAATTTTGTTATCGACTAGTCTTGGTGAACGTGTTATGCAGCCTACTTATGGGTGCAATCTTAAAGACTATCAGTTTGAAGCCTTGAATGTAACGATGATCAGTTTTCTTAAAGATCTGGTCGAGCGAGCTATACTTTTTCACGAACCCAGAATCACTGTTGAGAATATAAAAGTTACCGAGATCGGATCTTTTGATTTGATAGAGGGTAGGTTTACGATCGAAGTGGATTATCTGATTGATGGCTCTAATTCACGCCGCAATTTTGTTTATGATTTTTATCTGAGAGAAGCCGACCGTCAGGTCTAAAATATATAAACTATGTCTAATGGTTCATTTACATCCAATATATCGCATCCTTTGTTGCTCGCCTGCCCGGGTACGAGCCAACAAGGTAAAATATTAGAAGAATTAAACCCTGAAAACATCAAAATAGATGCGCAGGAAGCTGAAGATTTGTTGAATTTTATTTACCAATTCTCCAGTCAGATCAATTTTTATGATGAAAATCTTCAACAGTACAATTGGCAACCTTTTTTCGAGGATAGCCTGCCATTTGTATTGGCTCGTATTAATAAAACTGATACAGAAAAACTAAAGGCAGATTATGATAAATTGATCACTTTCGTGAAAACAGGTTATGGAAGTCCGTCAACTTATGATCCACAATCGTTGCAGTTGGTTTTTGATTTCTTGTACGACGAAATATTTATTCCTTTAACAAAGTGGCAAAAACAGTTTTCAAAGCATAAATCCAGTTTTAGTGATGTCATCAGTGCTACAATAAGAAAAAACTTAAGAACTTCTTTAAAGAACTATATCGCATTATTCAATGGAGCAGCATTTATTGACGGGCTTAATACCGACGACGATTATGGCATCTCTTTGAGAAATTTCTCTGAACTCGATGCAGAGAAAGTCTGGGGTTTAAGACCAGAAGACTTAACAGCAACATCCATAAAATTTTATAGTAACAGCCCTATCCCTGACGAAATATTAAACCCCATACCATCCGATTTTTTATTGAATGAACAAGTTGATAATATCCTGGATGGAATAGGAGTTAACTTAAATACTATTGTAACTAAAGCAATTAATGTCTTCAAGTTACTAGGACAAAAGGCGCCATATTATATCAAAGAAAGCCTTATTCCAAAATATGAAGAACAGCGTCAAGTACATCTGCCACAACTAGGCTTGTTATACACCTTCATGGAGCTAAGCAAACATTTTCGGGCAGATATTAATGAGCTAAGTACAAAGCATCTGGACTTTTTTTATAAACATGTATTAAACATTAAAGAGCAACCCGAAACACCAGATAAGGCTCATCTCGTATTTGAATTACAAAAGCATGTTAATCAACTTGAACTTAAAGCGGGAACACTTATTAAAGATGGGAAAGATGCCAATAATAAGGATGTCTTTTTTCAGGTAGATGAAGACATCATCGTAGATAAGGCACAGATAGCACACCTTAAAACACTTCATGTCAATTACGTAGATGCCGTAATAGAAGATGGAGACGGAGAATGTACAGAACTGACAGAAGAGAGTATATGTCCATATGTAGAAGGGGTTTACATAGCTCCTGTTGCTAAGGCTGCCAATGGAGTCAAAGAAACTGCCCCACCACCTTCCTGGCCAACTCTTGGAGCAAAATTTAGTAAAGAAACCATAGGCGATAATGAACTGCCGGAACGTTATCCCAAAGCAGATATGGGCTTTGTATTAGCCTCTCCTGTACTATATCTACAGGAAGGCAAACGTAAGATCAATATCCGACTTTGCTGCCAGATAAATGAAATCGAAGGCGTCAAACAGCCTGATATACAAGATTTTGCCGAACTGGAAATGGCAAACCTGAATGAAACTTACTATAGCCTTACTGAAAGTGTTATTAATGATCTAGAGGAGCAATTAGAGCTTCATGTTAAATCTCAAATTGAGATTTGGTGGACAAGTCAGGATGATTTATCCCAATTTAGCACAGAACTTTTGTTTAAAGATATTCTCAATACTTTGTTAGGAGAAGAACCTGAAAATGTTATTGATGCTTTTTTTGATCCTTGGAAAGAAAACTTAATAAACAATCTAAATGATACTTTAGGTGGTTTTGATGTCTGTCCGATACCCCAAGACTTATTGAACGCATATTTATCCAGCGACCTTGATGTTAACTCAATATTACAGATAACGCCTGCACAAGCGGCAGGAGAGGTTACCACAGTTACTTATAATGGTGTGGAGGAAGAGGTAAATGATGGCGGAACTGTTAATGATACAGAGGATGATTCAGTTATTGTCAATACTTCATTATCAGGTCCAGTGAATCTTTCGATTGAGCATGTGAAGTTTGTGAAACAATTCATGGAGAAAAGCATCGAATATTTTGAAACATCAGTTAAAAGACTTCTTGCAGAAATAGCAGATGTACAGAAAATTTTCAACATATACCTGAGTGGAGAAAAAGAGTGGATTAATGTAAAATCAGAACAAATCAAAGAAATAGATTTAAAATTTTTTGGATCTGTTACAACAACTAACAATAACAATAACGAGGATAATTCTTCTGAAGAAATACTGCCCGAACCGATACCTTTTTCTTGTCCTCCAGGGACAGACTATGAACTCTGTATCGAAATAGATTTGGATGAATCTGTAGCTCCAGTTACTTTTTTCAATGAAGGAACTCTTAAAGAGTCACTAGGGACTACCCATCCCGTGGCAAAAATTCTGATCAACGGTGATATTAAAATTCCCATAGATAGCTGTGAATACATTCCCTGTTGTAGCCTGGAAAATTGTGAGGAAGAAAAAGAATTAACGGCTTCTTTTTACCACTACTTTCGCCATTTTAAAGTATTGGATTCCTGTATCGAAGTAGAAGTTTGCGGATTAAAGAACTTCATTGTACAAAATGATGAAAATTTGCAAAATGTAAATAGTCCGATTTATCCTTTTGGGGTAAGACCTGAAATTATTGATTTTGATGTAGTGAATCCGGCAGAAGATATGTCTACAATTACTATTGATCCGAATGCTAATTTGATAGGACCAAGCTTTTATGTTGGTAGTAAGGAAATATTCTGCAAGAACTGGGAAAAAGTCTGGTTAAATCTGGAATGGAAATCCAAACCGAGTGATTTTAATGAGTATTATCAGGCCTATAATGTTGGAGTGGATGCCTTGGGAAACCCTACTTATGGCTTAAATGAAGATGATTTTGAAATCAACATATCAGTATTAGATGATGGGGAATGGATGAGAGAACAAAGTATGACTGAAATGGACAATACTATAAGAACGACGAATTACAGTTTGAAGGATGAAGATGAAGATTTTCTAGGAGATTTGAATGCTACTACTAATCATTATAATCGGGCTTTGTTTAAGGATAATAGAAATGGTTATAATCTTAGTATTAACGAACCTATAAACGGTATAACATATGAATCAGATGGATTCAAACCGCCTTCATGTATAGATTTTCTTGATGAAACCCTGACGGGTAATGATGCAATGGATTACACTGATACAGTGCAACAGGTTATCGAAGTAAATAGTAAATACTTTGATATAGAACACCAATTCCGAAAAATTGACCCTACTATATCAGAATATAAAACTGATCTGTTAAATGGGTTTTTAAAAATAACACTGGAAAATCAAGATTTTCTTCATAAACACTATGCATTTATTCTTGCCCGACAGATGACAGCATTGGCTAGGTATCCTGAAGCTTTTCCAACTGCTATATATATTGATACAGGAAATGGAGGCGTTTTTGATTTTGGCAATATTGCAGGAGGAGTCAATGGCATAGATGGATTTGCAGACGATATTATCACAAAAGTTACGGCTATCAATAACATTATTGATGACATAAATGATTTCCTATTCGTCGGTAATAATAGTGTAAAAAACCGTTTGTCTGGAATAAAATTAGATATCAACGGAATTATATTAGACGTGCAGGGGGTATATGATAAATTATTTCTAGCTTCAACAGGTGTTTTTGACTTAATCAATATTGATTTAAAAGATTGCCTTTTTATTACTGGCAGCAACAGTAATTCAGTTGAAGAAATAATTAATACTGCTATTAATGAAATAACAGGTAATACAGGGGATCCTGCTCTAACTTTAGGTTCTGCAACTGAAAAATTATTAGGAACAGGAGTCTATGCAGGAAATGGTGCGCTTAATATCATTGACAATATCCTTGATGTACTGGACATCTCGCCGGGGGGGCAGGCTGATTTAGAAAAAGACATAGACCAAATCAAAACTGATTTAAATGATGTAGTTGGTGAAATAGATGTAATTGTGGACATTTTATGTGATACTGGTAATCCTAATAATCCCAATACAGTACAAGGGAAAATTAGTGAATTGTCTCAGTGTATAAATGATAATCCAAACATTCCTGATCCTGAAAGTGTATTGCAATTAGCTAATTCAATAAAAAATGAATTACAATCAATAAGTATAATCAATCCGGCAACAGGTCAGCTTTCAGCCGATATAGAAGTCCCTATCCCGAGTGAGCCCTGGACACCTATCATAAAAGAGATGTACCTGGACTACACGGCCAAAGCCACCAAGGAAGATATAGACCTCATACATATATACCCCTTTGAAAACACTTATAAAGAAGAGCCATTGAACCCCCAACCAATGCTCTTACCTACCTTTGTAGATGAAGGTACATTGTTTATAGGAATCAAAAATCTCAAGCCTGGCAGTAGTCTCAATCTCTTATTTCAATTAGCAGAAGCTACTACTAATACAGAGTGTGATAAAGCCGATATAAAGTGGCATTATCTCAAAAATAACCGTTGGAATAATCCGCTAAGAAATGGATTTGAAGTGGCACAAGATGGTACGAATGGTTTAACCCGTTCAGGTATTGTCAAGATTTCCGTACCCGAGGACATATCAAATGAAGGCTACACCATCATGCCAAATCCTGAGCCTAAAAAAGAACCTATATCCTGGTTGAAAGTCTCTGCAAGAAAAGACATTGCAGCAATATGTGAAACCGTAGGTGTATATACCCAGGCGGTCATTGCCAGTTTTAAAAATGACGGTAATACCAGAGAAGAAATGATACTTCCGCCCAATAGTCTTGCCCGACTTGTAAAAGCTAATTCCAGCATCAAAAAAGTCAATCAATACTACGATACATTTGGCGGTCGCCTCGCTGAAGTATCCAATAACTTCTATCATCGGGTTAGTGAGCGATTGAGACACAAAGGCAGGGGTATCCAATTGTTCGATTACGAACGCTTGGTTTTACAGCATTTCCCTAAAATTTTAATGGCTCGTTGTGTTACCCACACATTTGGCTTGTCTGCTAAAAAATATCGGGCTGATCTTGCCCTTGCACCAGGATTTGTCATGCTTGCGGTTATACCCAATCTGAAATTATTAAGCTCTGGCAATGCATTGGAACCCCGTGTATCCACTAGTTTGCTAGACGATATTCATACCATGCTTGCTAAGAGAATATCTCCTTTTGTTCGCTTGAAAATAGTGAATCCACGATATGAAAAAGTAGATATTCAGGTAAAGGTGAAATTCAAAGAGAGGATAACAAATGTAGCTTTTTACAAGGCTAAATTAGAAGACGAACTTACGCAGTTTATGGCGCCCTGGGTACAAGGCAATAATCTTGACAGGCTGGTTTTTGGGCGTAATTTATCCGCATCAGAATTGGTGCATTTTATAGAATGTCAGCCTTACATTGATTTTATCTGCTCTTTTGATATGGAGCATGAAAAGGATAAAATAACCTGTTATAACGAAGATGAGAATAATGGCACTGAGATTAAAACCCTCATAGAGCCATTAACTGCACGATCTATCCTTACTGTCGGAACGATAACTGTAGAACATGAAAGTAATGAATGTGATGCATTTCCGATAACAGGGCAGTATGTATGTAATAATATAACCACAATGAAAAATTAAAAACATGGCGGAAGTCAAAACCAATAATAAAGTAATTCTTAAAAACGATAGTAGTTTCCCGGAACACTTCGATTTTGAATGGTTGAGAAACAAAGGTCTCGAACACATTGGGCAACTGTCTGGCAAAATATGGACAGACCATAACACACACGATCCTGGGATTACCATGATGGAGCTACTGTGTTATGCCTTGATAGACCTGGGCTATCGTACAAAACTCCCCATTGAAGATTTACTTGCAAAAAAGGAAAATGAAGACGAAAATAATTTCTTCACACCAGCAGAAATACTAAGCTGTAATCCAACCACTATCATGGACTACAGAAAAATGTTGATGGATATTGATGGGGTACAAAATGCATGGCTGGAAGTAGTAAAGGATGAGCGTCTGTTAATTCATTGCCCCCCACTTGAGAATAGTTATCTCTCCTGTTATTATACAGTTTTTGAGGAATCTGGGGATGGGGAAGAGCCAAATGAAAGTATTCCGCCAAATTCATCAGAAGTTATACTAAACGGATTATACAAAGTCTATATTGAATTAGAAAACGATGATCCATATTGCCTCAATCAAATGAAGATTCCACTGGATGATGATGTAAGTGAAGATCAAGATACAAATGAGGAGGAATCCGAAGAAAATCCAAATGATGATGTTATAGAAAATCCGGTAATTACAGAAGTTAGAAAACGACTTTCTCGCTATCGTAATCTTTGTGAAGACTTTACAGAAATTCATACGCTGTGTACAGAAGAAATCGGTTTATGCGCAGATATAGAACTGACAGATACCGCAAACCCCGAAGATGTCTATGTAGCTGTTATGGAAAAAATTAACAGCTTTCTAACGCCCCAAATCCAATACCATACACTTCAAGGGTTTCTAGATAAAGGCAAAACAATCGAGGAAGCTTTTGAAGGACGCCCTTATTTTGCAGATACTTCAAAAACAGATGAATGTGGTGAAGCAATTATAGAAAGCCGAGGTTTTATTGACTGTGAAGAATTGAGAAATATCGAACGACATACCTCTATTCACCTTTCAGATATATATAAATTGCTACTGGAGATAGAAGGAGTGGCAAGTATTCAAAAATTGGAATTGACGGGTTGGATTGAGAATACACAAGTAGAAAGTAGTCATCAAAATCCTACATTAGATCAGGAAGGATATGATGATCGCTGCTGGAATTGGGAATTACCACTACATAAAAACTATGTCCCAAAACTCAGCCTTGAATGTACTTGCCTGAATCTACGCAAAGGAGGAGGAGTGTACAAGGTCAGTAAAGATGAAATCGAACAACTACTCCGTAGCGCTATTCTCGAAGGAAATGCCTTGCTGCTGGGAGAGGATAATCTGGATATGCCTATCCCAAAAGGTACTTACAGAGCTGATCTGAGCGATTATTATTCTATTCAAAATGACCTTCCGAGTGTATATGGAGTTGGTGAAGGAGGTATTCCTGACAGTGCTACTAATTTACGAAAAGCACAAGCTCGACAATTGAAAGGTTATCTGTTGTTTTACGATCAATTACTAGCCAAATATGTCAGTCAGATAGGTAATTTGCGTAATTTATTTTCCTTAAAACCAGATAGTGAAAGACCTGACAACACCTTGCATACCTATTTCGCAACAATGCTTGATTCTGTTCCCCAGGCAGAACAGCTCTTGCAGTTCTATGATAATACTAAAAATAAGGCATTAGACGGAACTATACTTGGCTTATTGGCACAGTTGGAACCAACAAACCTGCAATTAGAAGAATTAGAACGAAAAAAAGATTTTGAATGCAAGGTGGAACAATATTTTTTTGATAAAAAAAGTGAAAGAGATATTGCTATCAACCAACTTCAGCGAGAATTCAGACAAGGAGATGTTACCACAACGATTTGTGAAGATGAATGTGGGTACTTTTTTGTTATGAGAGTACGGTTTCGTGACTATATAATTGTAAGTAGAAAACATTATAAGACACATAACGAAGCACAATCTGCTGCAGAAAGTACAAATTTCTTTGGAGCTTTACCAAAAGCCTACCAAAAAAAGATTATGATAGTAGATGATGCCGGAGTATCAGTTGAAAAATATACTTTTTCGATTAGCTATGAGGCAATGGACTACCTGTCGATCTTGCAGAACATGGTAGAAAATGAAGAGCAATATTGCAAACGACGTGAAGAATTTTTAGATCACCTGCTATCCAGATTTGCTGAAAATTTCAATGAATATGTGCTCCTTAATTATACCCTCGGACTGGATGCCAAACAACGAATAGAACGCAAAGGACAATTCTTGTCTAAGTATCCAGAGATTAGTAGAAACAGAGGACGGGCTTTTGACTATTGTCAACCTTCATGGGGTACGGACAATATTTCTGGATTTGAAAATAAAATAGCAACCTTGGCAGGATTTAGTCCGCTGAAACAGTTCCTATGCAATTTCCAGTTGTATTGCCCGGATGAGAATGAAAGAATAATCTGTATAACCGATCCTAAAGGGAATGTTGTATTAAAGAGTGAGTGTGTATTTGAAAGTGAAGAAGAAGCGCTCAGGGTATTAATTATATTGTTAAAAAAGTGTATAGTTAATAAAGATAATTACGGGAATGATGTCAGTGAAAAAAAACTATACAGGTTTTATATCGAGTGTGAGGGCTGCAAATTCTATTATGCACAGCAATTTGAAACGAAGAGAGAACGTGATACTGCCAGAAAAGTCTTTTGCAGTTGTTTTGTTCATAATACTTCCACCCATGATGATTTTCTGCTAAAAGAAGAAGCTGGAAAATGGAGATATTACTGCTGGTGGAGAATTGTAGATGGGCAATCTGTCCCGGCTTTTCAAAGTATAAAATTATTTAAAACAAAAGAACAAGCACTTAATAACTACGAAAAAGACCTTAAAAGAATAGGTAAAGCAACACTGAAAACCAGCGAAAATGGTACAGGCGAAGTATTTCTGGAGAAAAGAAAAACGCCCTCTATGGAAAGCTATCAGAAGCAGACTACAGATGGCATGGAACGTTTCAAAGAAGAGTTTGAGTTTTATCAAAAATTACTTCGGGCCAATCCACAGGAATTTCAGGAATCTATCAGAAATTTAATAACATGTCCTGTCAAATTCAAAATATTAAAGAAAGAACCGATCGCTATTTATCCTTGTGAGTGCTATGAAGATGGAGATACCGATTTACAGACAAAGAAAGATATAATTCAGTATAATATCCAAAATTACAAAATACCGGAAATCAGTTTTTGTGGGGAAGTTACACTGGAAGTAGATGGCAAATACCACTACATTCTTCGGGATAAAAATACAGGAAGAGTATACCTGATTAGTTACGAAGGATATCCCACTGTTGAGGCAGCCATTGCTGCTTTAAGAGAGAATTATCTGGAACTTATCAACTGGGCTTCTGATATCAATAACTACTCAGAAATCACATTTGAACAAGGTGAAGCACTTTGCTTCCTCTGGACAATCGGAATACCAGGAGAAAAAGTGCCGCTGGCTTATGCCATGATTGATTTAGAGCAGGGGCCACAAGAATTGGCTGAATGTCTATGTGCTTATCCTATTCGAATTAAAAAAGAACAATGTTGTTCCGATAAAGAGACAACCATATCTTACTATTTTCACTTAATTGATCCTGATTTTGAACCACCGGAAACAGAAGGGGAGGAAGTGTGCAAGACGGACTGGAGAAGTACAAAGTGTTATGACACTCCAAAGGAAGCCATGGATGATTTCAATGTCTTCTGGAGCCTGCTTCAGAATGAAGAAAACATTGAATGTATCCCCAGTACAAGTTTTACTCAGGACTTTGATGAGGAAGATTGCAACTGTAAGAGTTATATCTCAATTAGAGAGATTTTAGTCGAAAGTTGCGACATGTACGATAATGAGGAGCTGGCATGGGAAGGAGTTAATGATTTCGTCCAATGCGCTAATAATCTGGAAAATTATATCCTTTGCGAAGAAGATGGTTTATACACTTTTCAAATATGGACTGAGGGAAATGGAAACTCTGATCTTTTGGAAGAATGCCAGCCTTGGGAAGCCAAAGTTCCGGAAGAAACAGGCGGAACAAAATTAGCACAACATCCCCTTTGTTGTGAAGATATTTCAGCAGTAAAAAATGCTGTTCGCCGCCTGTTAGATTGTATCAACCAGGAAGGCATACATCTAGTTGAACACATTCTGCTACGTCCAGATTGTGATCCAACAGCAGTTAATGACTGCATTATACAGCCTAACGATGTGGATTGCTGTTGCAAACTAGAGTATGAAATAGAAGGAGGTATAGCCTGTACAACCGTCGAAGAAGAAACAATCAAATATATCCCGGGTGCAGATACTTATTCTTTCTGGGCAACAGTAGTACTACCTGGTTGGACACCTTCCTTTAGCACGCTTAATCAGCGCGACCTGTTTCAGGAATTGTTATATAAAAATACACCTGCCCACATCAGTTTGAATATCCTTTGGGTCAGCCCTCAACAAATGTGTGAATTTGAAAATAAATACACACAATGGTTACAAGAACTTCAGTCAAACTGTACTGAAAATGATAATATTAAATGTGAAATGGTGAACTGCCTGGCAGACCTTACGGATTATGTGCCTACACCAAAAGAGGAGGAGACTGTAAGCCCTGATGAAGCATGCCCTTGCAGCGAAGCTACAGAAGAAAGAGTAGGTATAAATACTTTTAAAGTCTATACAAATTACCGATTCTATAATTACAGTAAAGCACCGAATTCAGCAGACATCAAAAAGTTGTTGCTAAGTGCCGACAGTACCAATTTTTCATTTCTTTCATCTGAATTAGCCTATCCTTTAATAACCTTTGATACACAGTCTATCAGGACAATGATAACGGACTTCAAAAAACCGGAAATTATTTTAAAAATAGACCAGAAAACGACCGAACACGAGCCTGTCGGGCATGAAGAATGGCCAACTGAACTGCATGAACGCAGAGAAAGTTACATCGCTAACCTTGTAAATATTGACGATGTAGTAATGACAACAGATCGGGTCATGTACGAAGATACCATGAACTATCTTCAATCGGCTAGTAGAAGCTTCGAGGATTATAAATATGTTGCAGATCGTATTTTCCAATACGGACAAATGCCAGGAGGCGTGGAGACAGATTTGTTTTTCTACTTATTGTGCAATGCCACATGGAATTACCTGGACATTGCTGTATGGAAGAATAGAAGAAACGTTCAGCATGAAATAGAATGGCAGGAGATCATCAGCAGAATGAAAGAAGACAATATAGACCGGCCTAAATTATTAAAAGGCTGGAACGCCAGAGAATTGAAACTATTATTGGAAGCTAAGTCGGTCGGAAGATACTATAGAATGATTAGAGCAAAATAATGAACTATGATTAATCAAAATTGGGTATTTAGTACCAACTGTGGTTTGGATTTTTCTACGGATCCACCAACACCTTTTGTGAGTAAAATGTCTCCAAGGAGTGAGGGCTGTGCCTCCATTTCTGATGACAACGGAAACTTGCTTTTTTACACAGATGGCGTAAAAATATGGAATAACGAAGGGCAAATAGATGGCGAAGATCTAAAAGGAAATCTATCGTCTACACAATCGGCACTGATTGTACCCGTTCCGGGAAATAGTAATGAATACTATGTATTTACGAGCGATGGCTCCACCAGTGAAGAGCCTGTATCTAATCGTTTTGATGGAATACGTATCAATGTAAAAACATGGGTAAGAACACCAATGAGAGATTATATTCTGGAGCCTGACTGGTCTATAATAGATAGCGGAAGATTCTCGCCAGTAGAAAAACTTATTGCAGTACAACATGAAAATTGCAAAGATTTCTGGGTGATTAATATGGTGCAGCTAACTGGTGGCAATGGTGCCTTGGTCGGAGCAGGATTCTTTAGAATATTTTTAGTCAGTTCAGAAGGAATTCGGCATATCAGAGACATAGAAATGGGGGAAAAGATACACGATATAGGGTATATGAAGGCAAGTCCGAACGGGCAGTGGCTGGCAATGGCCAATGGCGATCTTAGTAGTATATTAATATACCCATTCAATAAAGCTACTGGCTCCGTCACTCTTCCCGGCCTGATTAAGATAACACTTGATGAGTCGAATATTTACGGACTTGAATTTTCCCCCAATAGCGACGTACTATATTTTGCGAATCTGGTAAGAAGAGAAGTCTGGAACGAGAAGTCAAAGGATGGCAGGTTGTATCAGGTAGATTTTACCAACTCAACCGACCCCAAATTAATTAAATCATTTCCAGACGCCGACAAGGGAGGTCATTACATCATCGGAGCACTACAATTAGGACCTGATGGGGTGATCTACATTGCTAAGGATGGAGAAAAGTCTTTAGCAGCAATCATAAATCCGGATATTGTTTGGGAAACATTGGTTAAAGAGGTTTATGTCAGCCTTCCCGAGAAATGTGGATTAGGTTTGCCCAATTTAATAGCTAATCTATGCGAGGATGACTGCGATTGCAATTGTATACAATTAGATAGTATTAAATTTCATATCAAAAACCGGAAATCTTATTGACAAAGCTGTGAACGAAAAGATATGCTTGTCATAAGCTGAAAATATATGAAAACAGCAGAAAATAAATCATCGACTACTGCTACACTACAAAAAAAGCAGGAGCAAGCTCCTTTCTTCAAAAAGGAAGGACAAGATGGTTTTTTTTCTCAGGCTGCTCAAAATACTAATTTCTTCTTTAACCCGGCATCTTCCTCTGTTGGACAAACAGCGGTTCAACCTAAACTCAAAATAGGTAAACCAAATGATAAGTATGAAAAAGAAGCCGACTCTGTAGCCGACTCGGTTGTACAACGCCTATCCGAAAATCGCTCAACTGACATATCCTCTTCAGAAACAGGTGGAGGAACGCAAGTGATACAGCGTAAATGTGCCGCTTGTGAGGAAAAAGAACGAATCCAGAAAAAAGAAGACCAGGAAGAGAACATCAGCCCTTTAGAAGGAAAAGGAATACAGCGCAAACCCATCTTCGAAAGCAACGAAGACACTTCGTCAGAGGGGCTAGGAATTCAGCGCAAATGTGCAGATTGTGGAACAGCGCTTCATGGTACAGAAAACGAAAAACTACAAAAAAAGGAAAGTAAATCAGAAGGCGGAGAAAATATAGGAACTCCTGCTCTGCAAAATCAGCTCAATGCTTCTAAAGGAAAAGGAACTTCCTTGCCTGAAAATACCCGTACCAACATGGAGTCTGCCATAGGCGCAGACTTTAGCAATGTCAGTATCCATACCAATAGCAATGCGGTACAAATGAACAAAGACCTTGGTGCAAAAGCCTTCACCCATGGCTCCGATATTTATTTCAATCAAGGACAATATGATACCAATTCCTCAACAGGACAACACTTACTGGCGCATGAATTGACTCATACCGTACAACAGGGAGGGGCAGATATCAAAAGGAATTGCTCAGAAACCTCAGTCACAAATGAAGAAAATGTAGCAGTTTATGATGCCTTGAGTGGCTGGACGAATTCAAATGACAGTACTATAATTCTAAATAGCTTTAGAGGAAAGAGTAGAACAGCTTGTGATAATATTATAAGATGCGTAGCACAAGAAGCTGTAATGACAAGGAAAAATGTATTGCAGTGGTTACATGACGATATGGTCACAGCAGACTGGAATACATTATTTGAGCATTTTTTAAATATACGTGTATACGGAATCGAATGGCTTGTAGCCAAACAAATCAATAACCTATTATCTGGTTATACTTCCGATAAGGATAGCCAAAAGCTCCTAAATCTCTTTCAAACATCGAGTGCTTACACTGCAGAGGTATTATCTAATCTGAGAAATATCACTTTTTCTGAAAGCAATGAAAGCCTGGCAGACTGGTTGTTTAGTGACCTGACACGAAGACATGCTGAGACACTTGCTACACAGTTCCTTGATTCTGGAAACCTTGCTGTAATTGGGTATGCAACATATTTTAAAGCAAAAAAAATTAAAGACTTAATTGCAGGATATACAAGTGTTTTTGATAGTGCTGACATCGTTGCCAATTTTGAACGAATACCTGCTCAATTCTTAGATCAGGTACTCTACAAACTGGATGGCATGTGCAGAGAAACATGGGGGCAGACGGCAGGAGAAGCTCTTATGGAAGACATGCAGTATGATGATTATGAGAAACTGAGGGAAATGATGCCCACACTTCCTGTTTACAACATAGAGAAAAACTTCTTTGAGGGAGCATGGGATAAAATTACCATAGGCTTTGACTACATTTCAGCTATTCTCCAATATGCTGTATGTGGACTTGGAGGGGTTATAGGAGGTATTATATCAATTGTGGCTGATATTGTTATTATGGTGAAGGATCTTGCTGTAGCCATAAAAGATATTGTAGGGTTGATTGTATATTATTTGAGTGACGGTGCCTTTGGAAGAGAGAATAAAGACAATGTTTTTAATTTCTTCAGTGCAATAGGACAGTTTTTTGAGGCTCCGGGAGATGCAATAAGCATGATGTGGAATGAACTGACAGAAGAAGCTGCTCTTATTGAAGGTCCATTGAGAGCTTGTCAACAAGCTTATTTTTGGGTGTCAAGAATTACAAACCTTATCGTCAATATTATTCTTGTTGCTGCTGGTGGATATGGAGCTGTGAAGTTAGTACTTAAAGGCATTAACTCAATGATCATGTTGGCCCGTTCAGGACAACTAATTGCTGCATTAACAAGGCTCCCTGGTAGGCTTGCAAAAGCTGTTAAAGGATTACCAACTACTGTCGTAAATAGTTTTATAAATGGTTTTAAGGCTGCAATTCAGGCAATTACTAAACCTTTAGAAATAATCGTTAAAGCTAGAAATACTCTTTCTAACATCCGCATGGCTGCTCAAGATGAAGGCTTTTTTCAATTTTTGAGAAAACAGGCAAACAGTGGGTTACAAAGAACAATTGAACAGGAACGGGCGTTTTGGAAAGAGCAAAAGGACTTCTGGGGCAAAAAAGCTGACGATATTGAAGCCGGATTAAATGCCCAAGAAAAACGCTTGGTAACGGCTGTTGAAAATTCTGTAGATGATCTAAAAAATGCAGAGAAAACAGCTAGAGAAGTTGGTGAAGATGCGATTGTCTCACAAAAGAAATCAGATGACCTGCTTGATGAAATCAAAAATGGACAATCTGATAAAGTAAAAGAGGGTACAAAAAAAGAGGATAAACTTCCTGAAAGAATAGATTCGGGTGTTAAAAAGGGATGGCACCCTGAAATTACACATGAAGTAGAACTGGATAAAATTAAATTTAGTCAAAGTCAGGCAAGTCAGGTACTTGGAGACGGTAAAACGACTGTAGAAGATTTATCAAAAATTTTAAAAGATAAAGGTTGGGATTACACAAAAGAACCTCCTACGATGGTAAAAATGCGGAATGGAGATATTGTTTCCCTGGATCACAGGAGAATCGTAGCAGCTAAACTGGCTGGTAATATTGATAAAATTCCTATTAAATTAATTGATGGCGCTACTGAAATTAGTCAGGAGTTAGCTAAATTGAGGAATTTTACAGTTTCCAGTAAGGCTAAACTAACAACAAGAACGGAAATCGGAAAATTATTTGGGCTGGAAGAACCCGTGTCCAAAGGTTATGTTGCAAAAAATTATTTTGAAGCTGTAGTATTGAGATCTGCACGTCAAAAACCCGAAATTCCTTTACAGGGAACTTCCAAACTACCAATATTAAAATAATGGAAATAATTAAACCATATCTTAAATATTTAAACTCAGGCTATAATCTGAATGAACTTATAGCGGTCAATGCTATGCTTGAGTCTATGGGATTTAGGAAAAGAAATCAGGCAATTAAGAACTTTTTGTTGAACCCTCACAAAAAAAAATATCAAAACCTATGGACAGATGGAAATTGTTTTGTCTCTTTTATTCCTCCTGATATCGCTAAGAATGGAGATGTTTGGCTTGATTTAGCAGATTTCTCTTTATTTATATATTTATCTAATCCACCGGATTGGAGTGAAGATGTAAAAGGATGGTACTCAATGCATCCTGTTATGGTATGGCAGTTCAGTGCTTTCCTGGATTTGGTGGAATGGAAGATGGCATCAACAGAACATTCGGTCATTGATGTTGATATATTTAATATTGAAATTGACTTTTTTGACACGAAAAAAATCTTGGGGCAAAAACCTCACAGCTATGTGTCTGGTTATCCGGGAAATGCCTGTGCGGCATACTGTGCTTGGTTTAATCGGGCAATTCTTGGTGAACTAATCGAAGTCGCAATAGAAGCTTTACCCGCCCAATTGATAGATACGATGTTACCCGATAAGTTTAGATTTTGGATACCCGGAGATGAACCTGATTGGCTGGGGGTTGATAAACATAGTCTGGTGTCAAATATAGATTTTTATGATGTAGACGAATTTCAATATACTCCGTTTTCTGGTGATGAGAATATCTTATTTAATCAATGGACAAATCGAAGTAAAGTTATTTCTTTCCAGAAAGAGGTTTTGGTGTACCCTTATATTGTATTAACGAATCCTATACCCCGACCAATGAAATCTAAAAAAACAGAATGAAGTTTTAAACAAATTCTAAAAATAACTAAATGCACCACTTCATAGCAAAACAAATCACCCAACTCAGCATTCAAAATGCCAATGAAGCATTCAAAATACAGAATGACTTCACCAATGCATTTCGCAGAGAAGCTGTACCGATGCTCGAAAAGCTGTTCGATCGTCTTTTCGGCGAAGGTGAATTGGTGCAGATCGAAAGACTGGAAATAGACTTGGGCAATATTTCTGCTAAGGATCTATCCTCAGGTAATTTTGTACAACTATTAGTGCAAAAACTTGAAGAAGCGCTAACTGTAAGTATCCATCAGGCAGAAAAAACCCCAAAACGGCTATCCATACCGGAAAATCATTTTGAGCAATGGTTACACTTTTTGGAATATGGAAACTTCTTCTGGAATACTTTACAACCAGGGCGAGAAACGTGGCTAAAAGATGTATTGGATACACTGGGTATAGAGACAAAAGCCATTAAACAAACAACTAAATTATTCAATACTAATCCTGTCGCGCTAGAGCGATTGGTCTTACAGCACGACTCAATCTTCCTTAAAACAATTGTCGAATTATTCACAGGATACAAACAAGATAAACTCATTGAATTCTTTCAGGAATGGCAACAGGTTCTAAAAAGTATCAATAAGAGATTTTTCCAAGGAAGAGCAACAGAAATACCACGTCAACAAGAGCAAATATTCTGGACAAGTATACTAAAAAAAGCAGTTGTACAAAGACAAAAGAAAACCTGGGAACAGTTCTGTATAGAGTTTTTATTAGATCAAATTAAGAAAACTAATTCCCTTTACTTCCTATCTATCATACAAGAAAAAAACAATAGATATTCTATAGTAAATAGACTGGCAAAAGCAAAACAAATTACTCGTTACTTGTCTGAAAACCAAGGAGATGAATTCGTAAAGTATACGGAAAAAGAATTTGTGGAAGAACAAGGAAGTGAAATTAAGACAGAAGATAGACTAGTAGAAGGATCATCTGTCAAACCTACTGAAACTAAGGATTTAGAAGAAAGATTAATCAGCAAAACCTCTGAAGAAAAACCTGATACTCCAACAATGTCTCAGGATAAAAATATTCAAGAAAACCAACAAAGTCCTGAAAAGAGAAAGGATAGTCCTGAGTCGGATGAACAAAACTCAGAAGAAGTAGTAAAGGAAAAGAAAGATACAGTATCAACACCCCAATACCCAAACACATCAACACCTCAACACTCCAACACCCCAATACCCAAACACATCAACACCCCAACACATCAACACCCCAACACAAAAAAACAAGAAAACGGAAGCTGGTATATCCCACATGCCGGAGTCGTCATGCTACATCCATTTCTGGGGCATCTGTTTAGAAAACTGGGATGGACAGAAAACGGAACATTTAAAAACGATGCAGTTCTACAAAAAGCAATATTAATGATTCATTATCTGGCAACAGGAGAAATAAGTACACCGGAATACCAACTTACACTCCCCAAGTTTTTATGTGGAGTTCCTTTAAATACGCCATTAGATCATTACATCACCCTCGAAAAAGAAGAAAAGGAAGAAGCAGAAAATTTATTACAGGCAGCCATAGAACATTGGGGAGCATTAGGGAAAGTATCCAATGCCAGTATCAGAGAAGGTTTTCTCAAAAGAGAAGGAAAGTTGGAAAAAAGTTCTACAGGCTGGCTATTGCAAATAGAAAAACAAACAATAGATATTCTATTAGACAAATTACCATGGAATCTGGGAATAGTAAAATTACCTCAAATGGAAGAAGTCTTAAAAGTAGACTGGAGATAAACTAACAGTTGATTTCGGCTCCGCTCAACCAACTGCAACCAAGTTGTCTGAGTACAGCTGACTACAGTTGTCTGAGCGCAGCCGAAGACAAAAACATACATGAAAGCAACAGAAAACAAATCATCCACCACCGCTAACTTGCAAACCAAGCAAGAACAAGCTCCCTTTTTCAAAAAAGAAGGGCAGGATGGCTTTTTTTCTACATCAACCGAACAAGCCACTCCCTTCTTCAGCCCAACATCCCCCTTTGGAGGGGGCGCAGGGGGTGGACTCCAACCCAAACTAAAGGTAGGACAACCCAACGACAAATACGAAAAAGAAGCTGACTCAGTAGCCGATACAGTTGCCCAACGCCTAGCCGAAAATAACTCCAATACAGGAATGTCCCCCTCTGGAGGGGGTGAAGGGGGAGGAAAAACTGGAAAGAATTCGATAAATCAAGTCGTTCAACGAAAAACACCAGATAACGAAGAACAACTCCAAAAGAAAGAAGAACAGGAAGAAATCTCGCTCCAAGAAGAAAGCATCCAACGCAAACCTATCTTCGAAAGCAATGAAGAGAGCACATCCCCTTTAGGGGAACGAGGGGTAAGTATCCAACGTAAATGCGCCGACTGTGGTGCAAATTTGAGTAAAGCAGAAGACGAAAAATTACAAAAGCAGGAAGACGAAAATATTCAACTCAAATTTACTGAAGAGGATTTAAATACTGACATCTCCCCCTCAGGAGGGGGCGAAGGGGGAGGAACACCGCAAAAAGAAGAACCCCTAATGATGAAATCCGAAAGTGCCGAAACCGTCGGTACTTCCACCCTCCAAAGTCAGTTGGATGCTTCCAAAGGTAAAGGCTCATCATTGCCCGAAAATACCCGCACCGACATGGAATCCACCATCGGAGCAGATTTTAGCGGTGTCAGCATCCATACAGACAACAATGCGGTGCAGATGAACAAAGACCTTGGTGCAAAGGCCTTCACACACGGCTCCGATATCTACTTCAATCAGGGACAATACGATACAAATTCCTCGGGAGGGCAGCATTTGTTGGCACATGAACTGACGCATACCGTACAGCAAGGTGCTGCAATCCGTAAAAAAGTAGATGCTTCCGCTAGCGAACCCGCCACAGAGGAGGAAACTATAATTGACAGAAAAGTCGATTCATCTATCGGTGAACCTGCTGTTAAGGAAGAAGAAACGCTTGTTGACAGAAAAGTTGATACCACTGTACAGGAGCCTGCTATTCAGAAAGAAGAGGATGAAGACGAACCAGGATGGCTACAACGCAAAATTGCCAGTGGACTCAATTATCTGGCAGAGAGAATTGTACCGGGCTACACTCTCTTAAATGTTGTACTGGGAAAAAATATCATTACCAAACAGCCAGTAGCCAGAACAGGTGTAAATCTGATCGAAGGATTTATGGATTTGATACCCATCGTCGGCAAAATATTATTTAACGAACTCAAAGAAACTGAATCCCTGAATGAAGCCGGAGTATGGGTAGAACAAAAAGTGGCTGAATTTGGTATTGACTTCAATGATATATCCAGACGACTCAGTGAAATGTGGGAAGAGATGTCTATCTGGAAAGGTATTGATGGTAATGTACAAATATTTAAAAAGCATTTTGGGCATGATATAGGCAGAATATTAGCATTTAAAAACGTGGTTCAGGAAAAAGTCAAAGAACTCAGATTTGAAGCAGCTTTCCGTCTGGTAGGCGCGCATGATCTAATTGAGTCTTTGAAAAAAGCACCGGGCGCACTCAAAAAAGCCATTGATGATCCCAAGGCCGTACTCAAGTCATTTATGGGAGCCTTGAAGAATGGTTTTACCAATTTCAAAGTCAATTTTGTTGGACATTTTAAAAATGCATTATTAGGCTGGCTGTTCGGTAAAGCCGCAGAGATGGGTATACAGATGCCCAAGCAGTTCAATGTAGCCGGTTTGTTTGGCTTTGTAGCACAATTACTGGGTGTTACATATCAGCAAATTCGTGCAATGGTGGTGAAAAAATTAGGCCCGAAAGGCGAAAAAGTCATATCTTACATGGAGACAGCAGTTACCTTTGTAGCTGATCTGATTGCAAGAGGACCGATCGCACTTTGGGAAAGAGTAAAGGAGACTTTAGCCAATTTCAAAACGATGCTCTTTTCCAAAATTGCCACCTTGGTGTCTACAGAAATTATCAAATCTGCCGTTACTAAGCTAGTATCTATGCTCAATCCGGCAGGTGCTATTGTACAATTGGTACTGACCGTTTACAGAGTCGTTAAGTTTTTTATCGAATGGTGGGAAAGAATTAAAGATATTGCAACCAGAGTCATCGGCTCAATTGCCAAAGTAGCATTAGGACAGTTTGCAGCCGCTTCTTCTTTTATTGAAAATGCTTTTGCCAAAGGCATACAGATTGCTATTGGATTTTTAGCCAGTATTTTTGGTTTGGGCGGTATTGCCGCTAAAGTGAAAAATCTGATTAAGGCTATCGCTACGCCTGTGCAGACGGCTGTGGGTAAGGTGATTGATTGGATTGTGGCTAAGGGTAGAGCTTTGTTTAATAAGGTTTTTGGGAAAAAGGAAAAAACAGACTTAAATAATGATGAAAATGACCCCAATAAAACAAATCTTAAATTAGCAGTTAATGAAGTTAACAAAGTAATAGATAAAACCAAAGATTTTGAACAGGTCAGTAAAATTTTACCTCAAATAAAAGCAAAGTATGGCCTAGAAAAGTTGTCTTTAGTTAAAAATAAAAAATATCATTATCATGTAGAAGCTAAAATCAATCCGATGTTTGAAGGACCGGAAGGTGTTCTTTTCACAGATACAGAAATAAATGAATTAGATAAGGTTGCATCTAAATATGCCCGGCAAATCAAGGAAAAGGGTGATGAAGCTATTTTTCTAAAAAACCCCAGAGAATATTTGGCAGGAAATCCTGATAAGGGTAAGCGAGCTAGAGTATCTATTGGGGACACTGTGGAAGCTTTGTCAACTCCAGGTCTGAAATTACTTGCTAATGAACATGGGCTAACTGTTTTAAAAACAGTCGAATTGAAATTTGTAAAAACAGATGGTAATGACATTCGCTCAAGAATACCGGAGCTTGATTTTTTAATTTTATCGAATGAGCGAGTTGTTGAAATTATTAGTGCTAAGATGAAACTCAAGCAGTTTAGTGCTACAAAGGATAGACGACTCTTATCACACTTTTTTAATATACCACTATCAGCACCTGATGTTATAAACTATGCTAATACTCATTTCGGCAGTAACAAAGCATACAGCGATATAAGTAAAGTAGATGTATTATTTATTCAGAATGACAAAGCAGAAAGAATGAGTTTATCAAAATTTAGAAAGAAACATTTGAGTAGAGTAGTAGTTGACGAAATTACCATTACACCCGTCACGCCCGGACCTGAATCAGAGAGAGGCATTCAGTTGAGGGCAACCAAACATGAAATTATTGATAAAACTACTGAACTAATTAAAAATCATTTACAATGAGTAACCTGACTCAAGTCTTTGTAGCTCCAGGCAAGGAAAATCTATCTTTAAATATTCCCCCTTCTCCATGGCATTATGAAAGGTGGGTTAATATTCCAAGTAGGTATTGGGAAGTAATTATTGATTATTCAAAATCAATTGATTTAGAATTAAGTGAAAAATTGAATATGTCATCTTTTTCTAATAAAAATGATGGTGAATTTGACTATGTATATATTTGTCCGGAAGAGTTGAATTTTTTGTTGGATTTTATAGAAAAAATAATGCTCTCGATTGAAAAATCTAAAAAATTAATACATTCAAAATCTACTGATGAAATGCCAGATGTTTACGAAAATATTGAATATATAAGGATGCTAGAGGCTGTTTCAGCAGTATTTCGGGAATCGGTAAACCAAAGATTGCCTTATCGTGCATGGATAGAATAATATAGTAAGATGACTAAAAGTAAGATACAAATTTTTAAGAACAAATTTAGAACATGCAGTCACAAGAAAACACAACATTCCAATCCGCCCACAAAAACCACTTCGCCAAGCTCTTCCCGGATTTTTTCGGTTATTGAGCATGGGGGTATTGGAGAAATACTCGATTGGAAGGTAACTGCTTATCGTAGCCGTTATAACGTTCAACCAACTGCAACAACAGTTGTCTGAGCGCAGCCGAAGACAAAAACATACATGAAAGCAACAGAAAACAAATCATCCACCACCGCTAACTTGCAAACCAAGCAAGAACAAGCTCCCTTTTTCAAAAAAGAAGGGCAGGATGGCTTTTTTTCTACATCAACCGAACAAGCCACTCCCTTCTTCAGCCCAACATCCCCCTTTGGAGGGGGCGCAGGGGGTGGACTCCAACCCAAACTAAAGGTAGGACAACCCAACGACAAATACGAAAAAGAAGCTGACTCAGTAGCCGATACAGTTGCCCAACGCCTAGCCGAAAATAACTCCAATACAGGAATGTCCCCCTCTGGAGGGGGTGAAGGGGGAGGAAAAACTGGAAAGAATTCGATAAATCAAGTCGTTCAACGAAAAACACCAGATAACGAAGAACAACTCCAAAAGAAAGAAGAACAGGAAGAAATCTCGCTCCAAGAAGAAAGCATCCAACGCAAACCTATCTTCGAAAGCAATGAAGAGAGCACATCCCCTTTAGGGGAACGAGGGGTAAGTATCCAACGTAAATGCGCCGACTGTGGTGCAAATTTGAGTAAAGCAGAAGACGAAAAATTACAAAAGCAGGAAGACGAAAATATTCAACTCAAATTTACTGAAGAGGATTTAAATACTGACATCTCCCCCTCAGGAGGGGGCGAAGGGGGAGGAACACCGCAAAAAGAAGAACCCCTAATGATGAAATCCGAAAGTGCCGAAACCGTCGGTACTTCCACCCTCCAAAGTCAGTTGGATGCTTCCAAAGGTAAAGGCTCATCATTGCCCGAAAATACCCGCACCGACATGGAATCCACCATCGGAGCAGATTTTAGCGGTGTCAGCATCCATACAGACAACAATGCGGTGCAGATGAACAAAGACCTTGGTGCAAAGGCCTTCACACACGGCTCCGATATTTATTTTAATCAGGGACAATACGATACTAATTCCTCAAGCGGGCAGCATTTGTTGGCACATGAACTGACACATACTGTACAGCAAGGCGCTGCAGGAAATCAGAATGACGAAATCAGTCAGTCTAGAGGAGAGATAATTAATGATTCAGAGCGTAATACCAATGTTGAAAATGAGAGTGTTCAGGAATCTATCGAGGACAAACAGAAAGGAGATTCTCCAGAACAAATAAAGCCAGATACAGAAAATAAAAAGACTTCTCCATTAGATGAATTAAGTCAAAATAATGAGGAAAATAAGAAAAATATAGGTGAAACTTCTGAAAATACCAGTATTGAAAGTGCCGAAAATAGTGAGCCTCAACGTGCAGATCAGACCCAGGTTCAAGAGCAAACTTCTAGTATGATGACTGGTGCTGGAGGTGGGGGAAATAGTGCAGCACCAACTCCGCCGGAACTAAGTGCTGAAAGTTCTACAGGATTATTAAATTCATTATCTTCAAACACACCTACTGGCTTTATTCAGGGAATGAATGAAGCTAAATCCCTTGCTCCTCAAATCCAACAAAATGAAAACGATGAGTTGGTGGCAAGTTTACCCGAAATAACTCAGCCCACCGGGCTACCTGTTACAATTATAGAGACCGAGACACAGGATATTGTATTAGAAACTCAAAATGCGGGGACACCAGAAGTCCAAAATGAACAAGGACCACTTCAAATCCAAGAAGAGCATCAACAATTAGAAGGTAATGTTAATATAGCCAATATACCTACTCCAAGAGCAAGTGCAGAAGAAGATCAGAATTTTGCCGAAAATATAAAAAATGCTACGGCATCATTGCCAACATCAGATTCAACTATAAATACTTCAGCCGGAGAACGACCTTCTGTAAATTTAACAGGAGAGGCTAATCCTCAATTGAATGAAGAAGGACAGCAATTAGCCAATGAGAATGTTGCTGCTCAGCAATTGCAGGCAGACAGTAATGTGAATAATGATTTTGGAGAAAATAATATTTTCCCAACATATAATGAGCTAGAACAGCTTCGTCCAGAAATTTCAGAACGACAATCAGCAGGAGCAGGTGAGTCACAGTTAGAGTCATTGCCGGAAACAAGTGCAGAGGTCTATGCAAGCTTTGATAACCAGGCACAGGCATCTATGAATGAACAGGTGGGTGCAGAGATGACCAGACACGAGGAAGAAAGAGAAAGAATGAATGTAGAGTCCGAGAATGAACGTATGCGTGGAATGGCAGAAATAGAACAGGAGACAGAAAGGACACGACTTGAACAGGAGGCTATTCAGGCAGGTGCAAGAGAAGAAGTAGCTGGTCATCAGCAGAGCTGGAGAGAAGAAAATCAGGCGGTAAGGGATGAGTATTCTCAAAGATCAAGTGAACGAAGAGCAGAGATTGACACACAGATAAACTCTGAAGTTAGCACAGCCGAAACACAGGTAGAAACCGAGCTGACTGCTGCAGAAAACAGAGCAGAAACTGAAAGAGAAAATGCAGAAGGCGAAGCCAGAAGAAGAAGAGCAGAAGCAGAACGTGAACAGGAAAACCAGGGCTTCTGGGATAGGGTGACGAGTGCAGTTTCAAGTTTCTTTGACGCCTTAAAAGAAGGACTTAATGCTTTATTTGATACCTTAAGGCAAGCTGTTGCAGCTATTATCGAAGCAGCAAAAGCTGTAGTGAATACCATAATTGATGCTGCGAGAAATTTAATTATAAACCTCATAAAAGGCTTTGGGGAATTCTTAAAAGGACTGGTAAATATTGCATTGGCTGCATTCCCTGAAATTGCTGAAAGAATAAATGGTTGGATAGATCAAGCGGTAGAAGTGGCTGTCGATGCAGTAAATGCTCTGGCAGATGCCTTAAAAGAAATAGCAAATGCTATTTTAGATGCAGTAGGAGCTGTACTTGATTTTATTCTATCTGTTTATCAGGCGTTTTTTAATGCATTATTGGATGTCCTGGAGTTTATTGTTATTGGATTATTGAAGATTCTAGAAGGTCTGGCCAACTTGGTAAGCGCAGCTATAAATATGCCAGATCAATTCTGGGGACAAGTTTCTGAAGAGTTTTTAGGAATGGATGTTACAAGTCCATTACCTTTCGAGAAAACTGAACATGTAGCTGGCAATACAGGAGGACAGGAAGTGTCAAGTGGGGTGACAGATCAAGAACTTGCAAACAATTTTACAAATCAGGAAGGATATACAGAAGAGGATTTTAATATTGATCCTGTTCCTCAGAATACCGAATTATCGTCAGAAATGATGATGATGATAAGTCAAATGAGAGAGGGACAGGAACTTAATTTTGGTGAAAATAATAATACTGTAGATGACTTTTTTGGTGAATTAGCTGGCGGGGATGAAAGCGAATCCAATGAAAATGTTGATGCTGGGCTACCTGACGAATCTGTTCCGGTAAATAATGTAAATACTACACTACCACAAAATGACATTCCAACAGATCCTTATGCACAAGTAGATTGGTTTATTGCGCAACAAAATAGTCAAGGCAGTGGAGCTAACAATGCTGCCCAGAGTGCTGAAGGTGGTGGTCAGCCTGCAGATAGTACGAGTTTCCCTGAGGAGATGAAACAAATAGGCCCGCTCACTGTCGGAGCACGTTTATACTATCTTAGAAGACAAATGACTGATGCCATAAAGAAAAAATGGCAGGAGAGCAAATGGAAATATATTGGTATTGGAGCAGGGGTAGTAGCGGGTATAACGGCTTTGGCAATCGCTACGGGAGGTGCTATATTTGGATTAATTCCTCCGGCACTGCAAATTTTTGCAGCAATAATGGGAGGACTTGCAGTAGTAAAAGCTGGACAATTCTTTGGTAAATACATATCTGAAGGATGGGGAGGCAATATACTTCAGGGAGCCAAAAATTTAGCCAGATCTATTGGGATATTACTAGTAGAACTTATATTTATATTGCTCTTTGATATGAATACTGTTTTAAAAGTTTTGAAGGCAGGAGTTAAAGGTTCTGTAAAGATGGCCGCACAAGGAGCCAAAAACACTTTTAAAGCATTAGGAACAGCAGCTAAAGCCAGTGGAAAAGGATTGGTGAAAACAGGAGGAAGAATGGTCGCAGGTGTTAGAGGAATTGGGAAAAGCTCATTAAAAGGTATTCGTAGTATAGATGATTTAGGAAGAAGATTGGCTAGAAAGTTTAGATTTAAAGGGTTTAAACTTCAGAGAAGAGGATGGCGCTTTAATCTTTTGGGGAATATTAATCCGTGGGTGTTATTGGCAAGTGGTGAGGTTAAAGAAATTAGTAGGGCGGATCTAGATAGGCAAATAACCAACCGGACTAAACTGGGGGGAATGGTTGATGTAGGAGGCCAGCGAGGAATCGTGGTAGGAGGTGGAGATGAAGCATCAAACTTGACGAGATTTTTACAAGATAATGCAGGAAGAGGCGGTAGTAGGTTGGATGTTAATCGGGAGTTAGCAGAACGATTATTGTCTCGACCTGTTTCGGGAGGAACATCGCTATATAATGCTGCTGCTGATGTGATTATAAGTAATTACAGACAAGCAGATAGATTGCTAAGAAGTGGAACAGTGGCAAGTGAAGAACAGTTGAGAGCAATTATAAGTAATTCTTTCAGAAATGGAAACTCATTGTTAAGTTTGGAGTCAATGCTCATAAGACTTGAGAGGTTATCTCGTTTTCAAACTCAAGGACTAAATACATTGTTATCCGATTTAGCCCATCCATGGTTCGAAAAGGTTATGGGGGCAGAATGGGTATTGAAATATATTACGGATGGCGACAATTTATTTGTGGCAAGTGTTAGAACACTTGAAGATACTAGTGCGGTGGCAGGACGAAGGATAGATGCCGTAATTAATGGCATTAATTATGAATTCAAAAATTTAAAAAACTTTAGAGGCGATAGATTTGTTGAACAGATTGCCAAAGAATTCCAACAATTTAGAGGAGGTTTGGGGCAAAGAGTTCGGTGGATTTTTAATGATAGGGTAGGTACTAGAGGTAGATTAATGCAACAAATGAGAAATGCACTTGATAATCCAGAGTTTTTACGGAGAAATGGGTTGTCAAGATTTGATGCAAGAGCTATTAAAAATGCCCTTGATGATATTGTAGAGGTAAGCAGATAATTTCAACATAAGATTAATGGGGAAAATGAAAAATTATTTTGAAAGCGAGTTTAATTCATCAAGGGTGCAGACCCAAACGTTTACCCTCACACCACCCTTGGAGTTAATGACAGAATGGAAGGTTGAAAATATTCACGGACATCAATACGTTTATCAAAATAGAGTGTTGGTTATGGATGAAAATGTAACACTAAAAACATATAATATAAATGGAAAAATAATGTGGGGGAAAAGACTTCGGAAAGACAACTACAGATTGGGGATAAGTGAAGGTATGTTGTTGTTTGACAATGATTTAGTTATATGTAATATAGGGGATAATATTGTCAGGATTAATGTTGAAAATGGAAAAATGAGTGAAACATTTTTCTCGAAGGATTTTGATTTAAGCAATAGTATTATCACTAGTGGAATTTTTATTTATCATTCATTAAATGATGATGATGATTTTGTCTGTAATGCTGTAAAATATAATACAGGTGATTTTTTGTGGAGTAAACGTATAAATCATATACCTCACTTTATTACTTCTGCTAATCAGAAAGTCCTATTAGTTGAAGATAGAGGGAAAATATCTTGTTTTGATGTAGAATCTGGAGAAAAAATCTGGGAACATGCAGAAAAAATAAATAATGGTTTTGTGGATATACTGAGTATCTCAAGAATTTTTGACGATAGTGTTTATTTAAATTTTACAAATAATAAAGTTCTAAAATTGAGGATGAACGATGGATATGTTTTATGGGAAAAGTATGTGAGTAATAATGCAGATAATCTAAATGTTTATCCAGATGGAAAACTTTACCTGGTTGATTACAATAGTTATATATGTGTAGATGCTGAGAATGGAAAAATAATAAGAAACTTTCCAATGCTTCAACAATTTCAAAAAGAAAATTTATTTCAACCAACACAGCTTTGTGTTTCAGATACTCACCTATTCTTAGGAGGAATTAAAACGGGAAAAATAGTTGCGATAAATAAAGAGAATGGGAACATTGATTGGAGTTTTTCATGTAAAGCTGGAATCCCACTCTACAATTTTATGCAGATAAAAGATGAAAAATTATTTGTAACTGATAGCGATGGAAATTTATATGTATTCAGGGAAATAAAATAACCCTCAAATTGATTTTTTTACAACCAATAAACCAATGCAGTCACAACAAAACACCACATTCCAATCCGCCCACAAAAATCACTTCGCCAAACTCTTCCCCGAGTTAGAAGGACTCTATGTGCCTGATAAAGCATTAGAAGAACTGGCCGATAGTATGAAAGAATACAAACGCCAGGCTGCGAAAAATAACAGCAAAGTCATCAGCAACGGCATCAGCATATTCAGTCAGTTTTTGGCGCACGACATTACCTTTGAAAGCAGTTCCAAACTCAAGGGACAATTCAATCAGGTAAGCCGTTTCCAAAATGACCGGACAATCAACCTTGACTTAGACTGTGTCTATGGGCAAAAAACACAAGCCTTCTTCTACGATGCTAAGGATACAGACAAACTGCTCCTCGGCAAACGTTACGAAAAAGACGGCAAAGTATGGCACGACCTCCAGCGCAATGCACAAGGCAAAGCCATCATTCCCGATAACCGCAACGACGAAAATATCATCGTCTCCCGTATGCAAGTCTTGTTCATTGAGTTCCACAATAAAATGGTGGATCATTTGCGCAAGAAAAAATATAAAGGCAATATATTCAGCGAAGCCCGCCGTCAGGTGACCTGGTATTATCACTGGCTAATCATCAATGAATACCTATACAAGATCATGGACTGGGAAGTCTTTGAACGCATCAAAAACGAAGGTTGCCGATACTACACACAGCCCCATGCTTTACCATTGGAATTTACAGGGGCAGCTTTCCGTACCGGTCATTCACAAACGAGAGACAGCAATCGCATCAATGAAAATACCGAAAAATCTTTGATGGATCTCGGCTTTTTTACCACCATGGAAGACTATGTAGACTGGCACTATATCTTCAATTTTGGCGACGACAAATGCCAGTTTGCCATGCTCATTGATACCAAGATAGGCAAGGCTTTCCATGACATTAAATTCGTGAAAGCCAAACGAAGAATTGAACGTTCTTTGCCCTTTCTCAACTTAAGGCGTGGCGTAGCCTATGGCTTACCGTCCGGCGAAGATGTAGCCAATCGTCTTGGTTTTGAACCCATAAAAGTACAAGAAACCAAAGACCTGAAACTCAATGGAACACCGCTTTGGTACTACATTTTGCGAGAGGCAGAATTAGAAGGACATGAAGGAGAACACCTCGGGCCAGTAGGCAGTACAATTTTAGGCGAATGCTTCTTCTCCATCATGCGAGAAGACGATTATTCCTTCCTGAAATTACACCCAAAATGGAAACCAACACTAGGCAAAGACATCGGAGAATTTGAATTTACAGACTTAGTACGTTTTGTAAATAAATAGACGAATCACTAAGCAAACTGGATAACTTTCTGGTCTTATTGATTTTAGTCAAATAAATTTTCTTGTAGATAAACTCTACAACAAAACTTTAGAATTGGATTTCTAAAGTGGCGATGGCCCGTCAAAAAAGTGTTTGACGGAGGAGTTTTTTTTGACAAGCGTTTTTTGGTTCGTTTTTTTGGCGACTGCAAAAAATGAACAAGAAACCCAGTCAAAAGTTCCAAATACTAGAATGTGTCGTCATCAAATAGTCAAAAATGAAACACACGCACTATAAAAAAAACAAACGCCCACACGGCAACGAAGAAAAACAACAAAAACCTTTCTTCTCAAAAGCCAATGATACTGCCGTGCAAACCAAAGCAGGGTCAGAACCTTTTTTCAAACCGATCATATCCCCCTTTGGAGGGGGCGCAGGGGGTGGAAATCAACCCAAGTTGAAGGTCGGACAGCCCGGCGATAAATACGAAAAAGAAGCCGACAACGTAGCCGATGCCGTAATCAATAATAATAGCGGTGGCGCTCCTGCTATCCAGCAAAAAGAAATCAGCAGCATACAACGCTCTACTTTAATGTCGCCCGAAAAAGACGAAAAGTTTTCCACGGCAGAGCAGAGAATGGAAGAAGATAAAATGATTCAAAGCAAGGAAGAAGAGGAAATGCCTGTACAAAAGATGGAAGAAGAAGAACCGGTACAAGCCAAGGAAGAAGAAGAAAAGCCCGTGCAAAAGATGAAAGAAGAAGAACCGGTTCAGGCGAAAGAGGAAGAAGAGGAACCTGCGGTACAAACCAAAGCAGCTAACACCCAAAACACGGCCAGCACAAACGTTAGCCAAAAGATCAAGAAAAAAAGTGGCAAAGGAAGACCACTAGCTGCTAAAACCCGCGCAGAAATGGAATCCGGTATTGGAGCTGATTTTGGTAATGTTAATATCCATACAGATCGCGATGCACAGGATATGAATAAGGCATTAGGTGCGCAGGCGTTTACGCATGGAAAAGATGTGTATTTCAATTCAGGTAAATATAATCCTGAAACGACGGAGGGGAAACGGCTGCTGGCGCATGAATTGACGCATGTAGTACAGCAGAAAGGAGGAAAAACTGATAATATTCAAAGGCTGGGTGTGGATGATGTAACGAGCGAGATGACTGGGAGAACTTTTCAATTGATAGAAAACTTAGGCGGGATAAAGAAAGGGACGAAAATGATTATTTTAGATTGGAAAGACAATACATCGCAAGCATATGGATATTATATCAATGAGAAAGGCAGGAAGATTAAAACCATGGTCAATAAACATGTTTTAGAACCTGTGTACAGTAAAGAAGAAGGAGTAAGTAAATATGAAGTTGGTCTTGGTGGGCAGAGAAGCGCAGTCAAAAAATCACAGCAGAAAATTGATGACTGGAAAGCGAAAGAAGGCGAATACAAAAAAAATAAGCAGTTGTGGAAAGATGAACTAACAAGATTAGAAGGCTTGCACGTGAAACGGGAAAAGCTGATGAGTCAGATGCTCGTACGAGAAACCATGTACAACAGATTCGATGCTGATATTAAAACCTGGGTGGATTTCTACAACAAAAAATATAAACCCAAAACAGAACTGACTTATAATATTGTCAAATCCATTATATTTCAGGAAACCAGAATGGGGACAAGTGGAGAACATCTGAAGAAGCCACCTTACGGCTATTTTTCAGGTGAACATCCCATTAAAAGTCGCTATAATTTAGGTCAAGTCATAGATTCTTTCGGACCACAGCAGTATTTGATGATAAAAGAAATGGCCCCTGCTATTTACAAGAAATATGGTTTTGATAAATTAGAAAAGGGAGCTAAATGGAAAGGAAGGACGGGAGAAGAATGGTGGAATGAGAATTTTTTAAAAGCTATCAGAGAATTTTCTACATTAAAGAGCAAAAGGGAAAACCTAATGGGCAATAAAGACGATTTATTTATTGACTATGAATTTTGGATAAGAGCTACGGTTAGGTGGTTATTCGAAAAATATTTTATTACCAAAGATTGGGAAGAAGCTGTTAGAGCATACAATGGGAGTGGAGAACGAGCGAGAAATTATAAAAAAGCAGTTATAACCAGAGCAAATCACAAAGGAACCGTAAATGTAGGCAACAAATAACAGCATGCTAAAAAATATAATTTTTGTGTTATCAGCAATACTTGTTGCTGCTTGTGTAAACACCAAGTCAATAGAAAATGAACCTTCTTGGCGTTTTAGTTTCGACTTCGATCAGGATGAAAAAAAAGATACTATTTCCTATACATACACAGGAGGAGCCCATTGTTGTTATCAGTTAAAAGTCAAGCTAAGCTCGCTGCAGGAGGAAATCGAAATCCCTTACCTGATCGAGGGCGGATATATGATTTTTGATTTAAGTAAACCCGATAATTTTAATATTTATGACGTAGATGAAGACGGTTTTCCGGAAATATATTTTGAAGGAGAATATGTCGGAGCCGAAACAGAGAATACTGGTGAACTAGAGGAAATTTTTGTAGATTTTGAAAAAGGAGAAAAATATTATAATATTGTCAAATATAAATAATTGAAAGAAAAATAAGGCATGACACCAAACCAATCCGATCTAAACAGCGTCATCAACGACCTTTCTACCGTCTTAAAAGAAAGGCTAAACACTTATTTCCAGCCCAAAAATACAGCAGAAAGCAGCTTTAATCCCAATGGTCAACTAAAAAGCTGGGCACAACTACTTCAGGTAGATGAGGTTTCGGAAGCAGAATACACGCTTATTCTAATGGCATTGATCGCGCATATACAACCCCATTTCTTCGATAGAACTATCCAGGAATACCTGCCATCCGGTGGCGATTTCCCGCAATTAGGAGGCGTAAGAGGAAAAAATTTCAGAGGCTTCCTGCCAACAGGCGAAACAGCTCTGTTCATATTAGCAGGAGAAGACCTCGACAAACGAAGCAAAGTAGCAGAACTCTTTAGCCCAGATCATTTTTTCAATAAAAAGCGGATACTCTGGCTCGAAGATACACCCCCTGGAGAACCTCAAATGAGCGGTAAGATCATTCTTGCTCCTGAGTACATAGAACTATTAACGACTGGAAAAGTCAGCCGTCCTGCATTCAGCATGAAATTCCCAGCTCAACTCCTCGAAACCAAAATGGAATGGGATGATCTCGTTTTGGCAAACGATACATTAAATCAAATTAGAGAACTCGAAACCTGGCTCAAACACGGTAACACCCTCATGCAGGATTGGGGTATGGGACGCAAGCTCAAACCAGGCTACAGAGTGCTTTTTCATGGACCTCCCGGAACAGGTAAAACACTAACGGCCTCTCTTTTAGGTAAATATACAAGTCGAGATGTGTTCAGAATTGACTTATCAATGGTCGTCTCCAAATACATTGGTGAAACCGAGAAAAACTTAGCCAACCTGTTTGCGAAAGCAGAAAATAAAGACTGGATACTATTCTTCGACGAAGCTGATGCTTTATTTGGAAAACGGACTTCCGTCAAAGATGCCCATGATAAATACGCCAATCAGGAAGTTTCTTATTTGTTGCAAAGAGTAGAATCCTATAATGGCCTGGTCATATTGGCCACCAATTTCAAAAGCAATATAGACGAAGCCTTCACCCGTCGTTTCCAGTCTTTCATAGCTTTCCATCTACCCCGCCCCGCAGAACGGCTAAAAATCTGGGAAAAAGCCTTCCCCGAACAAATCCAATTGGCAGATGATGTTCAATTAAGCGCAGTCGCACAGACCTTTGAAGTTTCTGGCGCACAAATTATGAATGTAGTTCAATTCTGCTGCCTTCGAGCTTTGGAAAATAACTCCAATATCATTACACTCGCAGATATAAGAAAGGGTATCCAAAAAGAATTCAACAAGGAAGGACGCATCCTGCGTTAAGCGAATCGTACCCATATCTATAATGGTTAATGAAATGTCAAATTTTAAATAAGATACACCATTGTTTTCGAGAAATCGTTTATTCTAAGCAAGTTCTAAGTCAGAATGGCATAGAATTCGCCATTTAGACCTTAGTTAATGTTAGAAATGTGGTAAATAGCATTGATATTGAAATTAAATTTTCGGATTTTTACCGTTTCGTATTGGGGCAAGGAAGCACATTAACTGTCATATTAAGACAATACAAGCGAAAACCTTTTGTTCTTTTGGGCATATCTATAAGATGAAAGGTGCTTATCAAACAAAAATATAATGAAGTACTTAAAAGTATTTATACTAGCTTTACTCAGCTTAGGAGCATTTGAAGTATCTGCTCAATGTGGTGCTGCACTTAGTGAAGACGATCATGTTCATATTCAGCGTTCTCAAGTCAGAATGAGGAGTTTTAATGCCAATATCACTAGGGGTATTCGTGATTTTCCCATTAAGGCACATGTCGTTACTCGTACCGATGGTACAGGTGGATTCAACCGAGCTTCCTTGTTGGCCGCTGTAGAAAAATTGAACGAAAGTTACATCAATGCCAATATTCGCTTTGTATTATTGAAAGGTATCAATTATGTTAGTAGTGATAAGCATTACGACTTTAGTTCAGCTTATGAAAACGACTTCTGTGGGCAATGGGATGAAAAGAACGTGATTAATATGTATTTCTTCGGAAGTGTAAAAAAGCAGGGCACAGAAGTCTGTGGTTATTCTTATTATCCAAATAAAAGCTCCGCAATGCAGGGACGCGACAGAATCATCCTGCGCAATAGTTGTGTAGATGGTGGAGGAAGCACATTGATCCATGAAGTTGGACATTTCTTTTCCCTTTATCATACACATGGAAGTTCGCTGGTCGGACCAGAAAAAGAGTTAGTAACAAGAGATCGGAGTTTACGTAATTGCGAAAAAGCAGGAGATGGACTTTGTGATACACCTGCCGATCCCATGATTATCAACAAGGTAAATGGTCGTTGCGAATACACTGGCACAGATGTCGATGCACGTGGTGAAAGATATAAACCAGACCCCAATAATATCATGGCTTACTCTGTAGAAGGCTGCCGTATTAAATTGACCAAACAACAATATGCCCGTGCCAATTATGCAGCTTTAAATATGCGTACCTATATTAGAATGCCACAAAATGCACAAATGGAGTCGATGCCCGAACTGGCAACGAATACAACCCGACCACCAGAAAACTCGTCTTCAACACAAACTTCGACATCAGGTACTACAACAGTAGTCACCAAACCACCAACAAAACCAGTCACAACAGTAAAAAGTAATGTTTTGTCTGGTGAAGTGATGCTCGAAATCAGCGGACGACCGGTTAGTATCGCTACAGATGGAAATCTGTTCCGACCTACCGAGCCTTTTTATTCGGGTACCAATTATCAGGTCTACCTGAACAATAATGATATTGGTTTTGTGTATGTAATAGGTTCAGACCTCACCAAAAAGAATGCATTGCTATTTCCTTTACCACATCAAACTGCTTATCTGGAACATTCAAACACCAAACTAGCATTACCAGGAGCTGGTAGTATGTATCAGATGGATGATACCAAAGGAAAAGATTATCTCTGTGTATTGTACTCCAAACGACCAATAAGAATGGATCTGGTGATGGAAGAAATAGAAAAAATGGATGGTAACTTTATGCAACGCCTGTATCAGGTATTGTGGCACCAATTAGTACCTGAAAATAAAATTATGTATAGCAGCAATCAGGGCAGACTAATGTTTGTAGCAGATGCAGGCGATAAAAGTATCGTCCCTATCGTTGTAGAAATCGATCATCAGTAATTATATTAGATTTTCTTATCTTTGAAATCGCAAATTTCAAAGACCTCACAAAATATTATAGCTCTACTTATGAAGCTGTTTTAAATTTAAATAGCTTCTCAACTCATGACTTAAAAACTGAAAGAGATGAAAAATACAATTCAAGTAAGGAACGCCGTCTTAGTACTTTTTATAATGTTATTGACAATACCGGCTTTCGCTCAAAATGGCAATTGCCTGAGTGGAAATTGTAGAGACGGTGTAGGAACATACCTCTGGAATAATGGAGAAAAATATGTAGGTGGTTTTCAAAATGGAGAAATGCATGGCACTGGAACTTACGCATGGCCAAACGGGCATAAATATGAAGGAGAATGGCGTAATGGAAGACAAAATGGACTGGGAACTTATGTTTTTCCATCAGGTAAAACCAAATATGGGCAATGGCAAAATGGTGCTATTGTTAAAGAAATGACCAAACCTTCAGGCAATTCTGGTACTACAGTAAGTAGTGGCACGAATACATCCACAAGACCAACCAAAACAACTGGCTGCGTGAGTGGCAACTGTGAAAATGGTAGTGGTTTATATATTTGGTCAAATGGTGAAAAATACGAAGGACAATGGAATAATGGAAAATTTCATGGAAAAGGAGCCTATACCTGGGTTGATGGCAGTAAATTCTCCGGCAATTGGGTCATGGGAGAAAAAACAGGCTACGGAACCTATTATCAAGCAGACGGAACTTCTCAGACAGGTAATTGGCAAAATGGTGAACTGGCAGGCAATTCAAGCAAACCTCCATCAAATAATAATAATGCCACCACCACAACAACGTCTGGAAACACTTCAGGAAAAGGCTGTATAAAAGGTAATTGTAAAAATGGAGTTGGTTTATATGTATGGCCCAATGGAGATCGTTACGAAGGAGAGTTCCTGGATGGAAAACCACATGGTGCAGGAACGAAATACTACGCCAATAAAGGTAAATACATAGGAGAATGGAAGAAAGGAAAGCGGGAAGGAAGAGGTATACAATACATGCCAGGTCTAAAAAAATCATCAGGTGTATGGTTTAGCGATTCATTCGCAGAAGCGATTAGTGGCATGGCTGTACCCGAAACGCCTATAGTTTCTAGCGGAAAAACAACTACTCGTCCACCAACCACGACTACAACAAGACCACCCACTACAACGACTGCTCAGGCAGATACTAAAGAACCTGAATTATTCATCACAGAGCCAGCCGTTTCACGAGGCTTTACAGTGGTCACTAAAGGCAATTCTATCACGGTAAAAGGTTATGCAACGGATGAAAGTGGTGTGAAAAGCGTTAGAATTGCAGGAGTAGAAGCCAAATTGAGCAGCCCTAATAGCAAGCGCACAAACTTCGAAGCCTTAGTTACCCTAAACCGTGGGCAGAGCGACCTCTGGGCAGAAGCTGTAGATAATGCTGGTAATCGTTATAATCAGCGTTATAATTTGCAAATATCAGAAGGGATTGATGTAGTCACTAAAGGACCCGGAGCTTTCCAGGCCAGAACAGCGCTGGTGATTGGTAATAGTAATTACAGTATTTCACCACTGCCCAATGCTCGTAACGATGCCGATTCTATTGCTATGGCATTGAAAAATTTAGGTTTTGAAGTCATGCATTATACAGATCTCACTTACCAGCAAATGGAGGCGGCTATCAATGATTACGGTAACAAACTACGTACTAGAGGCGGTGTAGGGATGTTCTATTATGCAGGACACGGTATACAGATAGACGGACAAAATTATCTGGTGCCTACCAGTGCCAGTATTCGTAAAGAAAAAGACATTAAGTACAAATCAGTGCACCTCGGCTACCTCTTAGATGAATTTGAAGGTTCTGGAAATGATATGAATATTGTCGTCCTTGATGCTTGTCGGGATAATCCTTTCTCAGCCAAGTATCGTTCTATCAGGAATGGACTGGCTGGTATAGCTGTTGCACCTATCGGTACATTTATCGCTTATGCTACTTCCCCCGGGTCTGTTGCATCTGATGGTGATGGAACTAATGGCTTATATACTCAGGAATTACTCAAAGCATTACGCTACCCACGCCTGAAAATCGAAGATGTATTTAAGGTCGTACGTGCCAATGTGCGAAAGATGTCGCAAGGTATGCAGGTGCCCTGGGAAAATTCTTCGATAGAAGGCGATTTCTACTTCAAACAGTAGATAGTTCCAGTTTTAATGACAATGGCAGTATCAATTTCAGTTTTTAATTGTGATTGATACTGCCATTGAACAATACTCCGTATTGGTTTTTACTTTTATCAGTCAAATGAGATTAGGTCTTAAACGAATGTGGAGCATTCTCGATATCAATACGGAGTGTTGATTGAAACCGATATTGAAAAATGCTCAAAATAGCTTTCTCTTCTGTATACAAATACGAATTGCCGGAAGGACACCGTTTCCCTATGGTAAAATATGAGCTATTGCCAGAACAGTTATTATATGAAGGCACCATTACTGAAGAAAGCTTTTTTGAAGCTCCACCACTAACCGAAACAACTATACTGCGCACGCATACCCTGGCTTATTGGTCAAAACTCAAGAACCTGACCTTAGCACCCAAAGAAATCCGAAAAATAGGTTTCCCTTTATCAGAGCAATTAGTGCATCGTGGAACCATTATCTCTAACGGTACTATACAATGTACTCTATACGCCCAACAATATGGTGTTGCTCTCAATATAGCAGGCGGTACACATCATGCGTTCACAGATAGGGGCGAAGGTTTTTGCCTGCTGAACGATATTGCAATAGCAGCCAATTATTTATTAGATCATCAACTGGCAAAGCAGATATTAGTCGTTGATCTGGATGTGCATCAGGGGAATGGAACAGCTCAAATATTCAGAAATGACGCCAGAGTATTTACATTTTCCATGCATGGTGCAAAAAATTACCCACTGCACAAAGAAATTTCTGACCTCGACATAGAACTACCCGACAAAACAACAGACCAGCCCTATCTGAAAATATTAAAGGAGACTTTACCTCGACTAATTGATGAGGTACAACCTGATTTTATTTTCTATTTATCAGGAGTAGATATATTGGAAACAGATAAACTGGGAAGATTATCAATGACGATCGAAGGGAGCAGACAAAGAGATAAATTTGTTTTTGAAACTTGCCTGAAAAACAATATCCCTGTAGCGGTAAGCATGGGAGGCGGCTACTCTCAAAGAATAGCACATATTATCGAAGCACATGCCAATACTTTCAGACTAGCCGCCGAATTATATTTCTAAATCTTATTATAAGCCTCCAGAAGTGGCTGCAATTGCTGTGGTGTTTTATAACCTGGTACAGCCTGCATCATTTCCATTTTCTCATTGAAAAATACTATAGTAGGAAAGGCTCTTACGCCCATAGCAGCAGATAACTGATGCGTAGCATTTCTTGAACGCTTCGGACGACTATGATCGTAATTTGGGTTCGCAAAAGTCTTACCAACAAATTTGATCTCTTCTGTATGCTGAGCATCAAACTTTACAGCATAAAAATTATCATTAACATATTTGGCGATATCTGGATTCGAGAAGGTATTTCTATCCATCATTTTACATGGACCACACCATTCTGTATATACATCAACAAAAATTTTCTTTGGGTTTTTCTTCATCTTTTTCTCTACTTCTTCAAAAGACATCCAGGCAATCTGATTTGGACCAGCTGGTTTAGCTATGTCATTCGTAGCGACTGCTTTCGGAGCTGCTTCACTGACTTCTCCGGTACTGGAAGAAGCACTATTGCATGATGAAATCCCAGCTAACAGAATAGCTCCTAATAATAATAGGTAAATATGTGAGTGTAAATTTTTCATAAGTTTAATTTATTTGTTGATTTGCGCTAATAAAGGTAAAAATTTATCCGCAGTACGATAGCCCGTAGCAGCTTGAATTAAATTAAATTGATTATCCAAAAACAATACCGTCGGGTAACTTCTTGCACCATATTTTTGTGCCAACTGGTGTGTAGCATTTCTGGCACGCTTCGGCCGGCTATGGTCAAAATTGGGATTAGCATATTTCTGACCAGCTAACATAATGTCTTCTGGTTCCTGTGCATCAAATTTTATGGCATAAAAATTCTCATTCACATAGTCGGCAACTCGCTTATCTGCAAAAGTTGTCTTGTCATAGCGTTTGCACCAGCCACACCAGTCGGTATACATATCTACAAAAACCTTTTTCTTCTCTTTCTTCATCGCTTTTTCCACTTCCTCAAAAGTCATCCAATTGACCTTGCCGCCAGGTACTTTCGGTTCGGTGGGGTATTGCGCGCGCTGTTGTGTCTGAGGCTTTTTTACTTGCTGCACAGGCTGTTTCTCTAGTCTTACCTGCTTAGTTTGTTGTCGCTGCTGCTCAGTCGTTAATGTTTTTTTCTGATTAGTCTGATCTGCTGTATTAACTTCTTTGCTATCCTGTTTGCAGGAAGTTAGAAAACAGGCTATAACCAAAGTTAGTAATATACTATTGGTATAATTAAATAACTTACTCATGTTGTGTTGTATTTTGTAAAATTAAAATAGATACAAAATTAATTAAAATAGACTAAAAGTGTTATTAATGTAATGTTAAGTTAAGTGATGCTGTCTTGAAATTTAAACACATTCTAAGCCTGTTTTTTCAATGTCTATGCAACTAATTAAAAAAATATAAAATCTTAATAGAAAACACACTATTTCTTAATGACCTGAAAAACGCCTTTGTAGCTTTCCTTGTTTTGGATAATAATTTATACGGAAAGGACACCATAATAGCCTTATAGACAAAGCAATTATAAAACTGATTTGTGGTTATCAACGGTCTTCAGTATTCATAACGCATCTTGCTCGTCAAGATGCGTTTTTTATAAAAGCTCCAACTTCTCCTCAAAAAAGGTGAAGTATCAACTCAAAATCCCCACCTCATCAGCAGTAATATGGATCGTGCGCATATCCGTAGTACGCTCCTTAATATCAACAGAACCATTCTCCAGACGCAATACACCACGAGGACAAACCGCCGCACAAATACCACAACCTACACAGGAAGCCCTTACTACATTCTGCCCCTTCTGCGCATAAGCACGCACATCAATTCCCATTTCGCAATAGGTCGAACAATTACCACAAGAAATACACTGTCCGCCATTGGTAGTAATACGGAAGCGACTGAAAAAACGCTGTTGCAAACCCAGTAAAGCTGCCATCGGACAACCGAAGCGACACCAGACCCGGCTACCCATCAAAGGATAAAAACCAACACCAATCACACCAGAGAAAATATTACCGATCAGGAAACCATACCATTTACGCAATTGATAACTATCAATGAAAAAGACATTCCAGCTACCTGTAAACCAGGCGATCACACTTAAAATAGCAATGACGCCCATCGTAATATGAATACCATTATACACTTTGCGACTAACATTCCCCAGAATTTCCTTTCTGTTAAAATAGAGGATGCTGGAGACCAATCCAGCCAGAAGAATGACAATCATTGTAAATGAAGTCGGATTAATCCAAAGCTTGCCTTCCGGATCATTTCTAAAATAAGAAAACAAAACGGCTACGGTGACTATGGTAATTAAAACCAAGACAACATGAATCAGCCAACGCTCGATCTTCCAGGCTTTTAGTGATTTATCAGATAAATGACGGAAAGGATCACCTGCTGTCTCTGCTAATCCTCCACAGCCGCAGACCCAGGAACAATACCAGCGTTTTCCGTAGAAATAAGTGAGGAGCGGGGAAATGATAAAGATCATGGCAATACCCAGAAAGAGCATAAACATACCTAATTTACCACCTGCTAACATTCCATTTAGGTTCCAATCCTGAAAGAAATAAGCATTCAAGGGCCACATATTCTTCATATCCAGGGTAAAGTAAGGACGATCCCTGTTCAGCCCTTCCAGTAGTTCAGGAATTAGAAAAGCAAAACCCAATTGGAAAAACATCACAGAAATAGTTCTCACCAACTGATAACGATTATGCCAATATTTTAAAATGAATTTAAATCCAAAAACAAGAATAGCTAGGGTGTATAGAACACCATATAGAAACCACTGACTGGCAGGTTTTCCTTTCAATGCCATACTCAAGGGATCAAAAAGCGAGATTAACTTTGAATTAGATTTAAGTTCTGCCTGTTCAATTTGACAAGGATTAGTATCACCAATTTTTTCTGCTGTTCTTTTATTATAAGTAAAACTGTATAGGTCATCTCCTGTTTTACAACCAACAATAATTCGATTGCTGCCATGCGCAATTTTTGAAGGGGTAAATTTATACTCATCAAACTGATCCCCTGTTTTAATGGTATCATTTATAGATAAAGTATTGGTCGAATATACTTGCCCTTGTTGGTTCTCCACCCTAATAGTAATCTGAGCGGGGTCACTACCATGTGGAATACTGGTATTAACTGAAAATGCCTGATAACCAAATAGTCCGGGAAAGAAATATAACAGAATATAAAACCCCGTAATCAATATCCCCGCTATCCAGCCCCAAAGACCAATATTCGTCAAACTCCGAAACCAGACATGATTGTTCTTAATACCAGCAGGCTTACCGGCATATTCACGCCATGAATAAATGAGTGTACCCACGGTCATTAAACCCAATGCACTTGCCAGCCACAGCGGATAATTATTATTGATAACACCAAAAATCGCTACAAACAAAATGAGCAATCCAATCCCGCCGATGGCTGCTGCAACTTTCTGTATCCAATCCATATGATGCGGATGCGGATTGGCTAAAGACATACTTTTATCTACCTGTGCCATAATTAAAATGCTCTTTTTAGAAATTTAACAACGGAGTTAAGTCCACGCTTTTCTACCAATTTGAGGTTTCTGCCGGTGCTCTTATTATACATCGCTACCACGTCTTTTTCATACTGATCGAAAAACTCAGGATCGAAATTAGCCAGACCAAGATTCATCAAAACGTTTTCTATATGCGCTCTGTCTTCTATCCAACGCTCGCATACTTCATGTCTGTATCGTACGCCCATCGTCTGAAAACCTGCGATCCAGCCAGATTCCCTGTCCCAGACCAGCCGTATACTTTTCTCGCCATCAGGATGTTCCCAATACAAAGTCTCATAGGTTTCTGGCAGATTGGCTGGTGCAAAACCGTATACATGATATTCAATGTCAAAAAACTTAGCAGAATTGAACCAGGTGCCAGGATTATAAGAAGTTGGCTTATCGCAAATATTATAGGCAGCCGTTTCGCCCATCATACGCCCTGTATACCAGATAGCTTCAATAGGACGCCTGCCGGGTAATGGATTCCGCATTTGCGCACAATCGCCGACCGCATAAATATCTTTTACACTAGTCGCCAGATATTCATCAACCATAATGCCTTTCTGACATTCAATAGCTCCATCTTTTACAAAAGCAATATTGGGATGAACACCAGCCGTTAAGCCTACAAACTGGCAGGCAATTTCTTCTCCTTTATTGGTAATGACTACCCTTGCTTTATCATTTTCATCCGGCAAAATTTCTTTTAACTCTGTAGAAAGCCGTAAGTCAATACCGTTTTTACGGATAACACGATTCACCATTTCTGATTCCTCTTTAGCCAATACGCCATTCCAGTAGCTTTGCTCACGTACCAGAAAAGTCACCGGAATATGGCGGGAATGAAACATCTCAGCCATTTCAATACCGATCAATCCACCACCAACTATAACAGCATGTTTCAAGCCTACACTATGCCTTTCCATACCTTCCAGATCCTGTGCTGAATACATACCTTGCACGCCATCCAGATCCTGCCCGGGCCAACCAAATTTATTAGGTGCTGAACCTAATGCAAGCACCAATTTGTCATACGATACAGTCTCATTATCTCTCATATTGAGCGCTTTTCGTTCTGTATCTACAGACAATACACGGTCACGCATCAGCTTGATACGATTTTTTTCCCAGAACCAATTCTCATATGGTTGTGTATCCTGAAAGCGCATATGCCCCATGTAAACATACATAAGTGCTGTGCGGGAGAAGAAGTAGTCTGTCTCATCAGAAATAACGGTAATGTCGTGGTCACTTAGTTTGCGCACCCATCTGGCAGTGCTGATGCCACTGATGCCATTACCAATGATAACGATATGCATATTTGACTGTTGGTATTAATAATAAAAAACTTTATACGGACAATATATTATATTTGATACAATGTTATTGCTTTTTCATAGACTAATTATGCGAATTGAACAAAAAGACAATACATTGTCCTAACTTTGACAAAAGCAAGCAGAGACAATACCTAAATTTGTGTTTGGTAAAATAATTGATAGAAACTTAAACATGTTCTCAACACGATATACGTCAAAACGATGAAGAAATTAGTAATTATTCTATTTAATATTTTATTTGCTGTAACAATTTATGCACAGACCACCACTAGTGCAGATTTTGATGAGATGCTGAATGACTTACTCAGCTTCACTGTTCCCTACGTCACGGTTGATGAATTAGAAGCTTTGGATGGTGTCTGTTTATTGGATGCAAGAGAACTGGAAGAATACGAAGTCAGTCATTTACCGGATGCAAAACATATAGGTTATAAACGTTTGCAGACTGATGTTTTGGAAAATATTCCTAAAGAACAAACAATTGTCATCTACTGTTCGGTGGGTTACAGAAGCGAAAAAATAGGAGAGAAACTAAAAAAACTAGGCTATAAAAATGTCTATAATTTATATGGAAGTATATTTGAATGGGTGAATCAAGGCAATGAAGTAGTAGATGAAGAGGGGCAAACCAATGAAGTACACACCTATAATAAACAATGGAGTCAGTGGCTCAAAAGAGGAAAGAAGGTTTATTAGTCGTGTTGAAGTGCGTCCTGTGTTGAAGTGCTAATGTTCTATCTCACATCAACACATCTCACATCAACACATCAACACTATAAAAGAACATGAGCGATAAAACGTATTACAATCCAGAAGACTTAAAGAAATTCGGTAATATCACGGAGTTTCAGGAAAGCATGGGAAAAAAATTCTTCGATTGGTATGGAGAAGTTTTCAAAGAAGGTGCATTAACAGAACGAGAAAAAGCGCTGATAGCATTGGCGGTAGCCCATTCTGAGCAATGCCCTTATTGTATTGATGCTTACACGGCAGACTGCCTGAAAAAAGGAGCAGACGAAGAACAAATGATGGAAGCCGTTCATGTAGCCGCCGCCATCAAGGGAGGGGCAGTTTTGGTACATAGTACACAAATGATGAACCAAGTCAAAAAACTGACCATGTAAATTTTGAAGCGTGTTGAAGTACGCCGTGTGTTAATGTTATTATGTTTTACATCAACACATCAATACATCAACACATCAACACAAAAATATGGCGATCAAACAAAGAAGTAAGTCATTGAAATCGAGGTCGAACGAATTGTCGGACACCTTCTTTCAACTTAAAGTACTGAATGGCAAAGAAGTCATAGACTCAGGCTTGCCAAGATTCGCAGATAAAGTAGAAAAACTGGGTTATCAGGGGCTCAAACCTACCAAACTGGATATCTTTCAGATCAATATTGGGAAACTCTGTAACCAAACCTGTGCACACTGTCATGTAGATGCCGGCCCCGACCGGAAAGAAGAAAACATGTCGCGTGAGACCTTAGAGCGTTGCCTTGAAATTATTGCCAGTCTTGATGTTTCTACTGTTGATATAACAGGAGGAGCACCTGAAATGAATCCGCATTTTCGTTGGTTTGTAGAAGAATGTTCCAAGCTTGGAAAACAGGTTATTGACCGCTGTAACCTGACGATAATTGTGGCTAATCCCAAATACCATGATCTGCCTGAGTTTTTTGCAAAACATAAAGTAAATGTCGTATCGTCTCTTCCATACTTTAGCAAAAGTCGTACTGATAACCAACGTGGGGATGGTGTCTTTGAAGATTCTATAAAGGCATTAAAAATGCTCAATGAAGTAGGCTATGGTAAAGAAGGAACAGGCTTGGCGCTGGATTTAGTCTACAATCCTTCTGGTGCATTTTTACCAGCCGGGCAAGGAACACTGGAAGGCGAATTTAAGCGACAGCTAAAACGAAAATACGATCTTGATTTCAACAGGCTATTTGCCATTACCAACCTGCCGATCAGTCGTTTTCTGGAATATTTGCTGGAAAGTGGCAATTATGAATCGTACATGGAAGAATTGGTCAATGCTTTCAATCCGGCAACAGTAGAAGGCCTGATGTGTCGCAATACAATATCTGTCAGTTGGGATGGCTATTTATATGATTGTGATTTTAATCAAATGTTGGATTTAAAAGTCGCCTCAAACGGACAGCACATTAACGATTTTAACATAAAAGAATTAGCAAACAGACATATCGTTCTCAATCAACATTGCTATGGATGTACCGCTGGTGCTGGCTCTAGTTGTGGAGGGGAGGTGGTCTGATAAATTAGAAACATGAGCTACTTAGATACCACCGTAGATGTATATAAAAAAGCAGCAGAAACGCCTGATGTAGGCTTATGCTGTACGACAACTCCTGTTTGGCAATTACCAGGCTTAAAGATGCCGGGAAAAATGCTGGAAATGAATTATGGCTGTGGTAGTACAGTTAATCCGCGCGACCTGATTAATGACCCGACGATGCTCTATGTAGGCGTAGGTGGCGGTATGGAAGTCCTTCAGTTTTCTTATTTCAATAGAAATAAAGGGGGCGTGATTGGCTTGGATATAGTAGATGAAATGCTGAAAGCCTGTGATGAAAATCTCTATGAAGCAGAACGTCAGAACGATTGGTTTCAAAGGGATTTTGTAGACCTGCGTAAAGGTTCTGCATTGGATTTGCCTATTGCAGATGAAAGTATTGATATTGCTGCGCAAAACTGTTTGTTCAATATTTTTGAAAAGCAAGACTTAATTGTTGCTTTGAAAGAAATGTATCGGGTGCTTAAGCCACATGGCAGACTGGTACTCTCTGACCCAATTTGCGAACAGGCTATGCCTGAAAATTTGCGTCAGGATGAGCGCTTGCGTGCTTTATGTCTGAGTGGGGCAATTCCACTACAGGAATATCTGGATATGATCACAGATATTGGCTTCGGGACAGTAGAAATCCGTGCAAGACGTCCTTATCGTGTATTGGCGCCCGGTCATTATGATACATCAGAATTGATCTATATTGAGAGCGTCGAAGTTTGTGCGATAAAAGACCCAATGCCCGCCGACGGGCCATGTGTGTTTACAGGAAAAACAGCCATTTATTATGGTGGTGAAGATAGTTTTGATGATGAAAAAGGGCATGTATTACTACCGAATCAGCCCATGGCAGTCTGCGATAAAACAGCCGGAGCCTTAGCCGAACTTGGACGTGATGATATCTTTATCTCAGAAAGTACCTGGTTTTATGATGGCGGAGGTTGTTGCTAAGCTTATGCCCAAACTTTCATGATTGAGCGAAACGAGCCGCTAGAATTTTCACCAAACTTATTAGTTTGAAGGTACAATAATACCTAACACATTACGGTTTATGAAAATGAAACCTTAACTTAGTGCCTTTCAAAATCTCTAACCAATATTCCTATAATTATAAACGAACTATGAAGCGTATATTAATATTAATTTGTTTACTCTTCCCAATATTGCTTTCAGCCCAGTTTAAAGCAAACGTAAGCAAAAAAGCAACCAAGTCCGAAGAATACAAATTAGACGCACGGATCAGTGATGGCTTTGCACCAATATCCAATAAGGTTGCCGGAACTGTATTCGCATCTATGAATCTCAAAAATGAGACAGAGTATTACCAGGTAAACCAGGTTGTTAAAGACGGAAAAACAACGGCACGTAAATCATACCTGACGAGTTCTCCTTTTGAACTTATATCTGAATCTTCCAGCGACATTCCTTTCGGAACAAGCTATACGATAAAAGATATGGGAGAACAATTCCTGTTGACTTATTCAAGTACAGATAAAAATAGAGCCGACAAAACCATAACTACTTACGAACATTCAGCTACGCTTCCTTATAATCAAAAAATTAGCCTTGATTATGGTGATGGTAAAAATTACCAATTCACTTTAAATAAAAAAGGTGCTGTAGAGCCATCGGGTTCTTATATTGTAAAAAACTCTCAAATAAAGCTACCTTATGTTTTAATCGTCCTGTTATTAGGTGCGACTTTCTTCACGCTGTATTTCACATTTGTCAATTTCCGCAAATTTGGTTTGGCGATCAATGTTGTTCGGGGCAAATATCACAATCCCAACCCGGTATCCAGCAGTCAGGCCAACCTTGTTGATGGTGACAACCCAGATACAATAAAAGTAGAAGGCGTACAAGGAGAGGTAAGTCCTTTTCAGGCTTTAACTGCCGCCCTGTCTGCTACAGTCGGACTTGGTAATATTGCTGGTGTGGCTATTGCCATTGCCATCGGTGGCCCGGGCGCAACTTTCTGGATGATACTGGCAGGCTTGCTGGGTATGTCCTCTAAGTTTGCCGAGTGTACACTGGGTGTAAAATACCGTGAAATAGGACCTGACGGTACTGTTTATGGTGGACCAATGTATTACCTGAGCAAAGGTCTGGCAGAGCGTGGTATGGCAGGCTTAGGAAAAGTCTTTGCCGTTTTCTTTGCGATCATGTGTGTAGGAGGTTCCTTTGGTGGTGGAAATATGTTCCAGGCCAATCAGGCAGCAGAACAATTTAAAGCGATGGTACAAATGGATAGTGGTATGACAGGTACTGTCTTTGGTGTTGTGATGGCTATTTTGGTCGGTATTGTTATCATTGGAGGTATTAAGCGTATTGGTAAAGTAGCAGAGCGTGTCGTTCCTTTTATGGCAATATTATATGTTTTAGCTGCTTTAGTGATTATCCTGATGAACGTAGGTAAAGTACCTGCTGCTTTCGGAATGATCTTCAATGGTGCTTTCGGTGGTATGGCTATGGCTGGTGGACTGGTCGGTGTATTGGTACAAGGATTCAGACGGGCTGCCTTCTCGAATGAAGCTGGTGTAGGTTCTGCGGCTATCGCTCACTCTGCAGTAAAAACAAATTATGCTGCCAGTGAAGGTATTGTAGCCTTATTGGAGCCGTTTATTGATACAGTGGTTATTTGTACAATGACTGCTTTGGTTATTATTATTACCAATATAGACGGTCAGTTTGTAACTTACGGAACGGCTGATGGCTTGAATGGTGTAAGCCTGACTTCTACTGCTTTTGCTTCTGCTATTCCATGGTTCCCATATGTCTTGTCTATTGCTGTTATTCTTTTTGCCTTTTCTACTATGTTATCCTGGTCTTATTATGGTTCTCAGGCTTGGATGTATTTATTTGGCAAAAGTAAATTAGCTGACTATATCTACAAAGCATTATTTTTGATCTTTGTAGTTATCGGTTCTGCCGCAACATTAGGCTCTGTAGTAGATTTCTCTGATGCGATGATTTTTGCTATGGTATTCCCGAATATTATTGGTGTAGCCTTATTGGCACCCGTAGTGAAAAAAGAATTAAAGAAATATCTGGACGATATCAAGTCCGGTAAGATAAAAGCTTATAAATAAAGTCTAATTATGGATGATAAGTCATCCCGAATTTTATAAGTGATAAAAAATGTCCATAGTCGATAGTCCATAGCTGAATTAAAAAGCACTCCAGTTTGCCAGATTATAAACGCATTTTGCGATGCAAAATGAAAAACTGGACGACTTTAAGATTAAAATACAGCTATCGACTATCGACTGCGGACTATCGACCTCTTATAAATTTCTATTTTGATTAAGAACGTGTTTAAGTTCGGGATGACTTGTCTAATTCCTATCTATCTGAGAACTGACTCCATTATTTTCCAACCATAAATTTTTGTCGGCTCCATCAACATCTCCATTCAAGTTATAATCTGCCGGATGATAGATGTAAAATGTACCATTAACATCATCCCATAAGGTTTTGTCATCTCCATTAACATCATAACCATTCAAGTCATTGATTTGCGAGCCATCGCCAGCATATAAAGCCCAATTTCCAGTCTCAACTACCTTTTGACCAGTTGTCAAATTATTGTTAGCCGTCCTGAAATCAAAGAAAATCTCTCCATTGACAATTGGAATGGGCTCTTCAGTCATAACGGCTACATGATTTCTATGTTCGATTACAATATGCAAAGAACCAGACCCTTCCAATATACATTCATCCTCCATTTCTATTTCGCCATTTGAAGTAATTAATCCAACTCCTCTAGCCACTTCTGTGTCTATGTCATTAGCATCAAGCCGAAAAGAAACCATTATCCAGTCAACAGCATCAGAGGTATAATTAAGATCGGTCCAGCCATCTCCTATTGAGGAGAAATAAAACCAGGGGGCAATACCATAAGGTTGTCCGGCAGGTGTAGGTGTAGGCAATGAACTAGCAGGGGTTTGTCCGGGCAACATACCACGATCATTCAATCCGGTATCCATCATATCTGTATCCTCATTATAAGGGCCTTCCAACCAGGCGTTTAGTATAATATCCACACACTCTGGAGCTGGCGGTTCTACAGTAAAGGAGTTAATCGTAATATTATCGCCGCAATGGGGATATGATATAGTCAATTCAACACTAAAATTACCTATGAGGTTCCAGGTCGTGGAAGCAGAAGCACCAGTAGCCGTAGCAGGTGTAGCACCACCAGAAAAAGACCAGCTATAAGTAGCTAGTGGGTCTGGTGTGTCCACTTCAAAAGTTACAGGCTGATTAGCATAAGGAGGACCTGAAGTAAGCGAAAAATTTGAGGTATTGCAAGGTGCCAGCGCTACTCCTAAAGTAAACCAGTCTCCATCCGATAAATCTACTCCGGTAAAAATAATTTCATTACCAATTAGAGAAACTCCTGTAGTCTGGATGTTCGCATTTGAGAAATCTCCATCATCGCTATCAATCAGCAAAGCAAAATCACTGGGGTCGTTTACATTGCCATAGCCCAAAGAATCCAAATCAAAACTTACTGTAGCTAGCCCAACTTCACCAACCTCAGAAACTCTCCATTCCCGTTCAATACGTTGTAAGACAACAGCTGGCGTTTCTGTATTGATTACATTCGTTGAATTTCCATCATTACCCCATACCAGATATTCATCATTATCCAAATCATTTGGTGATTGTAAACGAACAATATTACCATCATTTACATTTCTACTACTCGATTGATATAGTAATTGAGTGTTCTGCCCAATGCCTGCTATATTATTAGAATAAGCAGTATGACTATAAAAATTATGATTTGCAACAGGAATCGTAATTCCATAACGAATATTCAAATAACTCTGAACATCATTCAGTTCGCTGTTGCTAAGAAAGCGGTCGTAAATAATGATCTCAGCTATTTCTCCTTTCCAATAAGTTTGTATGCCCAGTAAACTGCTGGCTTTACCTAAAGAAGCTCCATCAGCACCTGAATTTTGGAAGTTAAATGTCCAGGGTAAAGTTCCTTCTCCATTGACTTGCGCATTCATATAAAAATTTTGCTCTGCCTGGAACGCAACTAAACTTTCCTGTTCATGCATATTATAGGGCCACATAGTCGGCATAGTATTGTCATAAATAAGTTCACCGGAGAGCTTATGTCCAAATTTCAGTAAGTTACTGTTTCCGATATTAGAGGTCAGATAATATCCAACATCATTGTCTTCCTGAGGAGTAACGACCATGAAAATAGAGCAGGGACCTGATAGAGCTTCGGCAGCATCATCAAATTGCAGCCATTGCTGCACACCATCAAACTGTATTACAGAATGGCCATTTATGCGATTGGTCAAAACATCCGGGCGACTAGAGGCCACAGTCTGAATGGGGTTTTTGCTAGGATCATTGATGTCGATCCACGTATACACACCTCCACCTGCCTGAATAAGATTATTATCAGTCCGCAACCAAAAAGCTAAATTATTTTGTACTCCGCCGGGGTAGCTTTGTGCATATACCAGCCCCGGAAGCAGTATACTAATAAAAACGAAGTAAATTGTAACGAAAATTCTCATGGCTCTTTTTAAATAGACTTTATTCTGAAATATTTTGTAAGGCAGTTAAATGAAGATTTTTCTGCT
>JAHDFX010000174.1:0-1247 GCA_020627965.1 Saprospiraceae bacterium
CTGGACTTTTTATTGTTTTTAGATATTCAAGTGCATAATAATCAAATTTATCTCTGCTAAAATTATCATCTCCCCACAAAACATCTACAAATTCTGTAACATTTGCATAATCAAATTCCTCTACTTCATAGTGTTCTTTAAAATTATTAACTAAAGAATGGTCAAAGTGAATGTCGCTATCTTCAAATGCAGCTCCATTTCCTAATACTAAAACAGTCCCTCCTTTGGAAATATGAGGAAATAACGAAAGTTCTATATCCGTGTTCCCCTCTTCAACATTCAAATAACACCGATAGTCAATACCATCAATTCGTGGACTTACATTTTTTACCTTTACCTTATCCATAATTTTATGGTTAATAGGTTCATAACCTTTTATTTTAAGATATGAATCAATATAAGACCCCAAAAAATGAGCTTTTATTGTCCCCATCCCTTTTAATTCATACACTATTCCAAGTAGTAAAACCTTGTTTGAATTATTAGCTACATAAATTAATCCACTCCCTGAAGATCCCTTTAAATTATCGTACGCACTTGAATCAAATTCATCGGCCGGTTCAGTACTTTTTAATTCTACATATTTTTTATTAGAAATAATTTCTTTTATCTGTACTTCTAGTTTATGAATTCCTCCCTTAAATCTTTCGGGAAAACCTCTAAATGACAGCTTTTTGTTCCTGTAATGAGTTGTCATCTGTTCAAGATATTCTATTTTAACATCAAGGTTTCCATCTTCTAAAAGATATTCTACTTCATCTTTATTACATATTAATATAGCAATATCATATTTTCCATTCGAATACTTATGGAAACATATAAAATCTTTTACTTTAATCCTATTACTATCATCATTCCCATCAATAGAATATGGTATAACAGATATGTCATCTAAATCTAAATCTTCAGTAAAATTATTTCCTTTTAAACAATGAGATGCAGTAAATACATAAACATATTCACCCATATGTTTGCCCGCATAAATAAATCCACTCCCGCTGCTTTTAGGCGTTTTTATTTTTACAGATAATTTTCTGAGAGATTCATCAAGGTGTGCGTTTTTGAAGTTCATTTTTATTCTAGTGGTAAAGTTAAGTTATTTGAATACACACAGTTTAGAAAAACGTATTTCTCTAGTTCACTTTTCAAAAAAATAGATTGTAAATTATCATTCTTGTAATTAAATAGAATATTTAATTCATCTTCATAAGAATTGCTTTCAATTACTCTTGCAAGTGTCTCTTTAT
>JAHDFX010000174.1:1257-13358 GCA_020627965.1 Saprospiraceae bacterium
TTGGTAAATTATTACTTCCATCAGTACTCACAATATAATCATTACATTGAATTAAATCCAATAACTTATGATTAGTGTTAGATTTACTTCCATGATGAGAAAGTTTTACATAATTAAATTTTATTCTGTTGTCTTTATCATACCCCAACTTTAACAAAGTCTCACTTATTATACTTGCGACTGCATCGCCACTCAATAGTAAATTTTTATCATTAATATTGAGCATAATTGCTATGCTGCTTTTATTTGCTAGAGATGTATTTTCACTAAATTTAGATATATTAAACTCATGAATCATTTTCGTATAGTCATTAGTACCTCTTGCAATAGCTCCTTCAAGTAGTCGCCGCTCTATTTCCCACTCTTTATTAAGTTGTTCTAGGATTTCTATCGTAGGTGATAATATTGTTATTTTAGCACCAAATAAATCAAACTCTTGCCCTGCAATAATAGGCTTTTCATTTCCTATTTGTTTGCCTGAAATCCAATCTTCTAAAGTCAACGCTTTAGAATATGCAATTTTTTCACCATGCGCATAAATTCCTATATCTCGGCCCGGACTTATTTCAGTTTTCAAATATGATGATATAACTCTTCCTGAATTAAACCATATCTGCTTAATTAAATCGCTGTCTAATTCTAAATCACTAATTAAAGACACAATTCCATTTATATGATCTGCATCAATATGAGTAACTATTATTAAATCCAAGAACTCATTCTTTTCTCTAATTTTTCTTACCTCTTCCTTCAAGACTCTTTTATAAGTCCTTTTAAGTCCTCCATCAATTAGAATATTATGATACTTTTCATCATTTCCATAAAACCTAATCAAGAGAGAATCCCCATAGTTTGCTCTAAGAACCTTTAAATAGTTTTCCAATTTTTTATTTTAATGTAAAAAATATTTGCGTAAAATAACTTTCACAAGAAGAAAAGAATGATACAAATATAAAAAACACATCGAAGTCCACCAAGAAGTCTCAAACCTAAAACGCAGTAGAAATGACGAACTCGTTTCGACATCTTGGTAATGATGAAATATGATTTTAGAAGCAATCTACTGGCTAAAAAACCATACTCAAGTCTGACGAGATTCCGATACTGAACTAAATTCAGTATGACGAATTCGGAAAGACGGATGCTTTTTGGGGGCGCTGATATTCAAACATCCCTACATAACGGACTAACTTTCAATAAACAAAAAACCACAGAACACCAAAGCCAAACTTCGACATTCTGCGGTTCAATATTCATTATTCTGCGGTTTTCTTACAACTCCCCACCTTTCACCACTTCTATCCAATACCCTGGCACCCGTGCGCTGATAGAATTATCATACATTGCCTCACAGGAAACGGTCGGAAGGTAATATTTACCTTCATAGGCAGCATTCAGCAGTATACTGTAGGTTTTGTTATTCTTACCTGTAATATCGAAATAAGTATACACCCGGTCATCCCGAATATCCTGATATTCTGAATAGCTGTTTTTCATGTTATAACCATCCATATTATCCATACGGGAATTGCGGAGTTCCCAGCCAGCAGGGAAGACTTGCGACAATGCCATTTCTTCATAATTCCCACGAAGCCCAGGATTGACGATGGTGACTTCGGCAACGAAATCACTACCCTGTTCGATCTTTTTTGGACTGATCTCTTTGCCCTGTAAGGTCTTATAAGTAACCTCTATTTTCAGGTCGTTCTCTGCTTTTGTTTTATCGCCGAGTAGAGGTTGTCCTTCTGTTACGAATCTGGCGTAAAGCAATCCATCCGTTGTATTTTTCACACTGATGGTTTTATTACCTAAAGCATCTACACTGACCGGGATTTGCATGACCGGATTGGTCGTACCTGCGTTTTTATCGCCCTGCCCACCGACGTTGTAGGTAAAGCGGATGTCTTTGCTCAATCCGCCTGCTCCTGCTACGTATTTTCCAGCGGCTAGTAAGCTATAAGCAGTCGTCTGGGTACTGTGCCATCTATTGGAAGAAATTTGTTCTGAAATAACTTTTAAAAGCTTGGCGGCTTTTTCTTTTTCGCCCATTAAAACCAGCGTTTCCAGTATCATTGCCTGATCACGTACATTGGAACCATAAGTGTAGGAAAGCTCTTTGTAAGCTGGAATATCTGTTGTCAATCCTTTGGTGAGTTGACTAGCGACTTCCGGTTTTCCGGCTGCGGCATAAGCTGCGGCTAATCTCCATGCGCCTTGTGGAGAAAGATTCGTGCTTTCTCTCATTCGATTCATGGCACCTAATTCGGGTACACCAGCCAGTGCTAATACATATAAACGATAAGCCTGCATCAGATCATAGCTATTATGGTTGCCATGATCGGAGAAGCCTTTTTTATGGGCTGGTGGCGTCCAACTCCGGGCTTGTCTGCGTTGGTGTTTTTTCCAATTGGACAACATGCCTGGCGGGAGACTATAGCCTAGTTCTTTGGCTTCCAGCATAAAATGTCCGGCATAATTGGAACCCCATTCATTAGATTCTCCATTGCCTGGCCAATAGGCAAAACCGCCATCGCCTGTCTGGAATTTTTTCAGCCTTTCAATACCAGCTTTTATATTTTTATCAATTTCTTTAGTTCGGCTGTCTTCCAAGTCCATTAGTTTACTCAGATACAATTGTGGAAAGACAGAGGATGTTGTCTGTTCAATACAGCCATGCGGATAACGGATCAGGTAGCGCAGGCGTTTGCCCAAATTGAGTGGCGGGATATTCGAGACTTCCAGCACACCGGAGTTGGTACCCTTCATACCAGCCAGTTTGATCTCTGTGTCCCAGGTTTCGCCTTCGGCTACCACATCTTCCAATACATTGGTTACGTATGGATTTGGATTACGGACATCGAGTTCTATTTCCTGCGTGGAGGTTTCATTTCCGCTTGTTGCAATAATTTTAACTTTGGCAATACCTAGTTTTTCAGGTACTTTCAAATCGAAATACACCATTTCATCACCTGGACGACTAAAGGAAAGACTTTGCGATTTTTCACCGACAACTTCCAATAAACTATTGGTTTCTACCCTGACCTGTACATTGCGTACCTTCTTCTCCATGGCAAAGACATTCACTGGTAATTTCAAAGTCTCTGTTGGGCTTAGTACACGTGGCATCGTAGCTAACACCATTAATGGCTTACGCACAGGTGTTGTTTTTTCTGAGCTTCCATAAGCACCATTATCGGCTGCTACCACCATTGTACGAACAGAACCTACGTAATTCGGTATTTCAATTTCATGGGTATTTTTACCATTTTTATCCAAATAGAATGGCCCGATATGCTTGACCACAGGTTTGAAACGATTCGCTTTTTTCTGTCCAACCGCAGCGGCAGCATCATCACCACCAATACTTAGAATACGTTCTAGTTCACCACCATAGGCTCCCAAAACATAATCGTATACATCCCAGGTCTTTACGCCTAATGCTTCACGAGCGAAGAAAACATCCCAGGGGCTTGGGGTTTTGAAACGGGTTAAGTCCAGAAGTCCGTCATCTACAATGGCGACTGTATAAGCCATAGGTTTACCGTCTTTTTCACTGACTTTTACTGTAACGGTTTCTTCTGGTTTCAAGACTTCCGGCATATCTACAACTGGCTCCAAGCGGGATTTGGGGTCTTCTACTTTTAAAGGAATAACACCATACATACGGATAGGCAGATCGTTTTTCCCTTGTCCATGTGCCTGTATGTGTGTAACGTGTACATAAGCAGTCGGTGTCATTTTTTCATTGGCATAAATACGGTGTTTTGTTTCTCCTTTTTCAGCATTGACCCAGTGCGATTCAATAACTTCAGAACCATTTTCAATCGTAATTAATATCCGTCCTTCCTCACTGGTCGGTATACGGAGATTGATGGCATCACCAACTTCGTATTTTTCTTTATCGGCTGAAAAGACCAACATAGCTGCTGCTCTGCGACTTTCTTCCGACATGACGCCTTCATCTTCATCATACCAGGGATAACCAGCATAAAAGATTTCACCAGTACAATGCCCGTCGCTATCGCAGGCACGAACCATGTAACGTCCCCATTTTTCTACTTTCACTTTCCAACTAGCTTCTCCTATGCTATTCGTTCTGATCTCTTCCTTTTTCTCCGAGCCAAAATGTGTAGTACTGCTATAACTGGTTAAGTTGCGTCGTGAGCGCTCCCACCACCAACTCCAGTCGAGGCGGTACAAACCAACTGTCAGGTCTCTGTTTCGCATAGCCTTACCATTGGCATCTACCACTACAAATTCAACTTTGTGGGTTTTATCCATGTCGAGATGGCTTCCTCCGTAGCGGTCTTTAGGAATTCTGACACCTGTATAATATTCGTAAGGGTTGTAATTCAAAGAAAAGTTATCCGTACTAAAATCGCCACCTTTTTCAAAAGCACGAGTTTTAAAGCTGGCCCTTAATTTTCCGGGTGCTTCCTGACTTTCAATGGTCGTGCTTATTTTTGCAGCTCCATTTTTATCTGTTTTATCTTCAAATATCACCTGTGGTTCAGACCTCAGACGACGTGCAGGATCATCAAACTCAAATTCTTTGTATTTATCAAAGGTTGTATTGACGGATTTCACATCCATTTCGACTTTGGCTTTCAAATCTTTGGCAGGAGCACCATGTAGCCAATTGACCTGAAGGTCACCTCTTATTTTACCATCTTCTGTTTTGATACCTGTGGTTGTAAGGGCTTCATCGCCAAAATTGAGATTAATCTTTAGGCGATTGGGCTTGACGGTTTCTACTTTTATAGTCTTGGAAAACTGGGCGCCTCCTACTTTTATCTTTGCTCTCCAATTACCTGTAGGAGCTTCGCTATCGGTTTTGGTATAGAAGCTATAAATACGGTTGACATTTCGGGCAGTTGAAGTTTTTTGTTGTAATTGTCCTTTAGGGTCATAAAATTCAAAAGTAACTGGATGGTTTGCTGGCAAGGTATTTTGTTTGTCTTCCAATATAAATGACAGATAAATAGAATCGCCCGGACGCCACACCCCACGTTCTCCGTAGATATAGCCTTTCAATCCTTTTTGTACCTGCTGACCGCCCACATCGAATCGGCTCAAAGACAGAGAAGTGCCGTCTTCCATTTTCAAATAGCCTCTTTGTCCACCTTTATTTGCTATGATGGCGAAAGGTTTGCGCTTACTATCCATGACAGCGATACCATCACTACCTGTTGTAGTTGTTCCTAGTAATTGCTGTTGGTAATCATAAAATTCGAGACTGACACCAGATTGTGGTTCCGCTGTCAACAGGTCGCTGGCAATGACATAAGTAGTTCCATTAGAACCTCTTTTGGCGATAAGCCCAATATTAGATGAGATGACATTTCTGCGGACAAACTTATCTGAATTATAGAATGCTGGTTTACATGGATTATTCCGGTCTTCCCATCTGTAACCATCATAATAATGATAACGATAGCGCATAATGCTTTCTATATCTGCATCTTCATCAAAATCATCTGTTCCGATTTCGGTGAGATTACTTTCATCGTCTTTACTATCGTCTCCACAGTTATAGGAGACATATTTCTGGTCAAAGCCAATACGTACCTGATATAGGGCATCAGGGTCTTTGCTGATAAACTTGCTTAGGTCTAAAGCATAACGATGCCAGGTATCATAATTAGCTTTGGCATCTAGCGTACTAAGGTTGATTTTCTTTTGGTAAACGACCCTGCCAACCTGTCTCAGATCATAATCGCCTGAAAGTTCATTGCCTTGCAGGAATTGAAGGATATTATTGGAATAAATTTTAAATATTTCAACATCCACTGCTTTCAGGCTGACCGCCTCAAACGGGAATATCAAACCTTCAGATTCGGGGATAATGACACCACGCCCTATTAATCGCACTTCAGGATTGTGTTGTTCAAAAGCCAGTAGCCATTCGCTGGCATTTTTCATTTTCTTGTTTTCTGAGTTACGGATCGAATTGGCAACAACAATCGTATGATCGCCACTAATACGGGATTCAGGGTAAAGGTGAAGCTGATTGCCATTGACACTAGCACGCAATGCGCCTTTGTACCCCTTGACTAATATCAATCCTTTAAGATTTTGGTCAGCTTTCAAGGGGTCGGAGAATTGAAGAATGATGTGCTGGTTTTCGCCTCTTTCTACATTGGCACTAATCACAGAAAAGTCGCCCTGAGCAGGTATTTCGACCGACTTTTTACCTTTGGATTTCACGCCAATTACCTCACCTGACCAGCTGAGTTTTACTTCAGAAGCTCTTTCTCCCCGCATTACATTATTGATGGTAAATTCGTGGTTGAGCTGGTCATTGGAATGTTTCCAATCGATTTCCAGATTGTTATTATTTTTTTGGCTGAATTTCAATATTTGTTCTACTGCATCAGGATCAACAGCATCCGCAGTTTCTATATAGCCCACTAGCTGTTGTTTGGATAAATCTGTAAAGTCTGGTGTACGGATGCCATTGACCTTTACCGTGTAATTCAATTCTCGAGTACGAAAATCAAATTTAAAATCATTCAAAGCCGAAGGAACATTATCGAATAATTTGTCGAGACGTACTGAAGCCACATAGCTTTTACCGGAAGGTAGGTCTTCTTCGGGGATAAAACGGAGGGTTCTGTCGTCTTCCCAAATGGTTTTTCCTTCTAATTTAGGTGAGAAAGACATGACTCCCTGCAACTCTGCACCCACCTGATCTGTGGTGACCACCTGATCCATAAAACGCACCAGGATAGGAGCTGATCTGGAAATCTCTCCGCTTGAATAGGCATATACATAGGAGCTAAATGCCGGATCGGGAGTAATATAAGTGTGGGTTTTCTTTTTGCAAGCAGTTATTAATAAAGAAAATAAAATGATCGTGCAAAGGCTTTTCACCCATGCTGTTTTTGAGCTGGTGCATCTGTTCATGGTAAATTAAGTTTTAGACGTGGCAGGTGAACAAAGTTTTTAATATCAGTGGCAATATCAATTTCAGCAATATTGTCAATGGCAGTGACAATAATAACACATAAATTGAAATCAAAATAACCAGATATTAGGCATAACCCGGTTCAGGGAGTAAAATACGTACTTTTATCGAATATTATATATATAAAAGGCTTTTTATGGGTTAAATTTGTGTTAAGTAGGTCTTAGAAGCTGTTTGAGCTTTTTAGAACGTTCTAAGGTATTCGATAAGTAGCACCAAAATTGACAAGGGTTAAGGCACCATACCCCACTTCTCCGTATATGGCAAACTGCGGTGAAAAATAGTATCTTGCTCCTGCTGCTGTTACATAGGCAAAAGTAGGAATACTGCCGAATGGATTCAAATTAGCATTTTCATCACCATTTCTCTGTTTTCTAATAACATTATAACCACCAAATACGCTGGCATAAGTATCTAGACCTTCTATTACCTGACGGTGATAAGCCAGCCTGATTCCCGGTGTGTATACATGATATCGATCATAAGCACTTTCCTGTGTTTCGGTTGTTGTTTCTGTAGTGCAAAAGGCGCCTAATGCCTGACATATTTCTTCAGAGACAGGTATCCCCAGGTCATTTATAAAAGTCGTTACAGTATTTGTAATAGCTTCTGTTTTAGGTGTTTTTGCTGTAAAATATCCGAAATGTATACCAGCTCCAATGTCTTGGGTTATTCCGTATTCATACTTCAACATGAAAACAGGAGTAGCACCGCCATCAGTTTCAAAACCAGCTAAATTGGCTGTTGTGAAAGCTGTGGCTACTTGATTAGGGACACCTATTCCAAAATTAAAAGAATGAGACCCCTGCATATGATATTGATAATCCGATTTTGTTATTTCTACACCTTCGGTATCCTGTGAAAACAGGAAAAAGGGGCTAATGCAAAGGACAAGAATCAGCAAAGAAGGCTTCATAATTATTTGTTATTTAGATGAATAGTATAATGTTGATGCAATATAAAGATACCATTAAAACGAAGTATCAGGAGCATAGTTACGTTATTTTCAATAAATATTTTTTGGAATAATGCATAGACAATTATGCTTTCAGATTATGAAAATTTAACACGTTTGCCTAATTTGTGAACAATACTTTCCAAAAAACATATCCAATCTATCAATCAATCCAAAACCAGACTTATGAGAACAAAATTTACATTACTATTCCTAACATTATGCTTGACCTTACCCATGTCTATACAAGCCCAATATGGCTGTGCCGGAAACGGGGAAGGCAGCGTTGTCGTAGAACTGATTTTAGTTTCTACCCCCAATCAGGGACAAGACAATACACTTCAAAGTTTTTATGAATACACCTTCTATTTCGATGTACGTGACAATCTGGGCAATAATGCTTCTTCAGGCTGTTGGACCTGGGAAGCTCCGGACAATCAGGCGAATTCAGTAACTCCTGGAAATTCAGGTACTTCGACTTTTTCATTTAATCAAATCTATACAGGCTGTATGCAATACGGGCAAAATTCAGACTTACCGACGTCCATTCAGATCGGTATGCGAGGCTGGGAAGATGATTGCCAGTTTGGTGATGTCTGTGATTATGATTCGGGTGGTTTATTCAGTGCTTGCATAGGTAATGAAGACGACGACTATGAAGAATGTAATTTTAATACTAATTACGATTTGACAACGCTTTTTGCAGCAGGCACCTGTAATGATGGTACCGCCAGTCAGGTTGTCAATTATACCTGTGGACAGTATACAGCTCAATATAGAATTACTGTCACGCTTCCTGTATATCCTGTAGCTATTTCGGGGGCTCCGACAGCGGTATATTGTGCCAATGATGGTAATATCAACTTAATGGCTGCCACTCCGGGCGGAACCTGGTCGGGCATGGGTGTGAATGCAGTTAGTGGCGTATTTGACCCTGAGTCAGTACCTACTGGAAATTATGACATTACCTATACTGGCATTAATGGTTGTGTGGAGCAAAGCGACGCCGTGACGATTTCCATTATTAATCCTGATGCATCTTTTACCTTTCCTTCATCTATGTGTACTGATGATCTCCCCTTCAATCTGTCACCTGCAGAAACGCCGGGTACATGGACGGTGACGAGAGATGATGGTTCCATGGGAGGAATTAATGCTAATAATCAATTTGTTCCGAGCCTGAATGGGCCAGGTGTTTATACCATATCTTATATGGTTGGAAATTCTGGAGTTGGTTGTATGGAGACATTGACCAGCAGTACATTTACTGTATCTCAGACGCCTGAATTTAGCGTAGATGTTCCTCTTGAAGACATCGCATGTTCTCAGGTAGTTATGCAAGCAGTTGACATAACGGCAGGTTCTGGGGTTTATACTTATAATTGGTCTGGTCCTGGTATTTCAGGCCCTACTGACGGGAACATTGTTGTAATAGACGGGGCTATGCTTATGGATGGCACTTTCAATTATACGCTGGACGTTAATGATTCAAATGGCTGTGCCGCTGATCCGGTAGCTTTCTCCTTGACTTTTGACTGCTCTCTGCCTATCGAATTGCTTGACTTTGAAGCTGAAGCTATTGAAGCTGGTATTGACCTGTATTGGGTAACTGCAACGGAAGAAAATAATGAAGGTTTTTATATTGAGCGTAGCTTAAATGGAGAAAATTTTGAACCTATAGAATTTATTGAAGGCGCAGGAAACAGTACTAACCGTACAGAGTATTCATTGCTTGATGAAGCAGTGATGGCAGGTACGCTGTACTACTATCGACTCAGACAGGTAGATTTTGATGGTGCTATGCAATATTCCGAAGTAGTAGCAGCTAAATCATTGGGTACTCCAACGGATGTTATCACATTAGGTGAAGTATACCCAAATCCTGTTAAAACTCGTTTCCGTATCGATTTGGAGACGAATAAAAATGTAAAAGTTCGAGCTAAAATATTCAATGGTAGCGGAAAGTTGATGATGCGTGACCGGCAAAAGATAGATGCTGGTGCATCACAGTTGGAATACAACTTATCTGAATTGCCAGCAGGCATGTATTATATTCAATTTGATATACATCAACAACAATTTAGCCGTAAGATAATGAAGGTTTCTCCTTAGAAAAAGAAGCGGGAAGCAAGCATGAGTGATCCCGAATTTTCATGGTGAAAATTCGGGATTTCTTTTTCATTAGCCGCCATTTTACCATTCCTTAGAAGCTGAAAAGATTAATCATGCAAGATGCACTGGACCTTCTTAGCCAGGCTACTATACAATTACTCATCAAGGAGCCATTTTATGGGCATATTATAACTGGTTTGCAAAAAGAAGAAAGCCAGCAAACCAGCTCATTGGCGACAAGTATTTCAGAAAGACAATACATCAAATTACTGGTCAACTCAGATTTTTGGCTAGCAGTAAAAACTCAGGAAGAACGTCATGCTTTGCTAAAACACCAATTATTACACCTGATTTTTGGTCATCATTTACAATTTCACAAATACCGACATCGCCGTATTTTTGATCTAGCTGCCGATTGGATAGTCAACCGATATATTGATGCTGATCGACTTCCTCAAGAAGGCTTTCAAAGTAATTTACTAAAGGAGATAGAACTGAGCGTACATCCCGGGCTGAATGAGGTGTATCATAAAATATTAGACCTCAGTCGGCAAAAAAATAAACACACTGTAATAGAATGGCTGGAAAAAGATAATTTATATTTTCAGCAACATGATAGCTGGAAAGGATTTGGAAGGCTATCCAGCCTTGAACACGACTTAGTTGAAAGTGCTTTGCACGATACACTCATGCGCAGCATTCAACGCTTGAAAGGCAATGCTTTTGAACAACTTCCCCTAGGGCTTCAGCTTCATTTAAACCGGATACTCAGGCGTAGACAAACTAATCTGGACTGGCGCAGAATATTACGATTATTTGTTGCATCAAGTCATTCAAGTGTATTAAAAAACACCATTCACCGCCCTTCTAAAAGATATGGAACTACACCTGGTACCAAGCAACAGAAAAGACAGAAATTACTAGTTGCTATTGATACTTCAGCATCTATACATCAGGAAGAATTAAAGATGTATTTTGATGAAATACATTATTTATGGAAACAAGATGTACAGATATATGTAGTAGAATGTGATGCACAAATTCACCGTCAATACGAGTATAAAGGGAAAACTATTCAGGTGCTAAATGGTCAGGGAGGTACAGACTTCAATCCTCCTATACGTTTTGCAGAGCAATATCAACCAGATGCTATTTTGTATTTTACTGATGGGCAAACTGAAATTCCTGTTATCAGTCCACGTTATCCTTTATTGTGGGTTATTTCTTGCAAGGGATTAATAATAGACCAAGCTATTTGGGATACTTTACCCGGCAGAAAACTTTTAATTAATTCATAATCAGGGGCGCTAAGAACGCACCTAGTGTTCTCCAAGGCTTAAAAATTCTATATCAATATTTTTTTGATGTTTTGAATAAAGTAAATTCATTAGAACCTGTAAGAGTATAAAACATAAACCTTTATTAAACAGAATCTTAAAAAACAAAACAACATATTAAGCTGTAATAAAAAACCTTATTTTAAACATCATTTCCAAAAAATCTACCTTATTTTTACACATGAAAAGAGAATAAGTAAATAGAGAATATTCTATTTACATCTACAAAACAGATAAATCTCTGTATACACAAAACATTTAAAGCAAGGTAAGGACATGCTCAGAGCTGTTCTTTTCAACTTACCATTTAACGGCTAAACTTTTAAGTGAGTATATATAAGTAAAGTCTGTACGCTAAAAGTAATGTGCAGACTTACTTTTTTCATTCAACGGAATTCATTTTTTTTCATATTTTAATACCCCTATAAATTTTTAGGTTTCATTTGGTATTTTATAGTCCCGGTTATTTCTATGATAACCGCGGGCTATTTTTTTTCAGTTTTACTAACAATACTCCGTATTGGTTTTTGCTTTTATCAGTCAAATGTAAATCGACATAAAGCTCATACATCTAGTATATTGACAATCAGGATATTCGCTTCAGTTTTTCATTAGGTAATATTTTTTGAACGTTTGCAGAATACCCACATGCTCAAAAAAATAAAATCCATTTTCCAGATTTTTTATAATTTATTGATCGTCAAATGACATTAGGTCTTAAACGAATGCG
>JAHDFX010000398.1 GCA_020627965.1 Saprospiraceae bacterium
GAGGCTGGGCGCTATGCGACGGACAATTACTTCCTATTAGTCAATACTCTGCATTATTCTCCATACTGGGTACTACTTACGGTGGAGATGGCAGAACTACTTTTGGTTTGCCTGACCTGCGAGGTAGAGTGCCAATGCATGCCGGAAATGGTCCAGGATTAACGTCTCGTCGATTGGGAGAAAAAGGTGGACAGGAAGAAGTTACACTGACTGTCAACGAAATACCTTCTCATACGCACACTATGGATGCTAAAGTAAATGTGAACAAGATCGCTGCAACTACCCGAGGAGGTTCAGGGCGGTCTTTTGGAGCCGCTGAGATATATAATACTTCTGCGCCTAATGAAGCGATGGATAGTGGAGTAATTACAGGAGGTGTTACCAATACTGGAGGTTCACAAGCTCATCCTAATGTTCAACCTTATCAATGCGTGAACTATATCATAGCATTACAGGGGACATTTCCTTCGAGAAATTAACTTTAACATTCGTTAAAACGAATAATTCGTTTTTTCGTCACTTGTGGCGTGAAATTTGCAGGCAAAACAAGAACATTTGGTTATTTGAATGTTTTTTCAATAACCATTAAGGTTTGTTTTGTGTGAATCAAAAGCCTGATGTAGTATCCGCTGCGTCAGGCTTTATTTTTGAGAATACTTCGTATTCGTTTATGGAATTAAAAGATTCAATAATTAACGACGTTGTAGAAAAAAAGACTTTAATAATTCGCTACAATCATTTTCCATGATACCAGTAATAACTTTGGTTTTAGGATGAAGAACGGGCGTATCATGGCAGGTAAAGCCTTTTTTTATATCTGAAGCACCATATACCAATTTGCCTAATTGTGCCCAACTTAATGCTCCGGCACACATCGTACAGGGTTCGAGTGTAACATACAACGTACAATCAGCAAGATACTTACTATTAAGAAAGTTAGCGGCAGAGGTGACTGCCAGCATTTCGGCATGAGCAGTTACATCTTTCAGCAACTCCGTCTGATTATGCGCTCTGGCAATAACTTTATTCTGACTTACCACAATTGCTCCTACAGGAATTTCGCCAGCTTCAAAAGCTTTTTCAGCTTCTTTGAAAGCCATCTTCATGAAATATTCATCACTGTAAATACTTAGCATGATTGAATACATTTAGTTGATAAACAATACTTTAGTGACCATTCGTTGTGTACCTCCTTTGCCAGTAACATAAACTAAATAAACGCCCGAATTGGCACGTCTTCCATTATAATCATTTCCATCCCATATTGCTTGTCCGCCTAGGGCGGTTGTTTCATAAACCAAAGCCCCGCTAACATCTGTGATCTTTACATTAGCATCCGTAACCAGCCCTTTTATAGCAATCGGGCCTGTGTAATCAGGGCGAACAGGATTGGGGAAAGCATAAGCATCTGTGAAAAAATCGGTTCCATCTGTTGCTGAGGCTCTGTAGGAAATAATTCCTCCACTTGTACCAATAAACACTTCTCCATTAGAGCCATTAATGGCAATATCAATGATCTGGTCGCTGAATAATGGACTATTGTTCGTGTTGAGACGCAGCACTTCTTTTTCCGCGTCAGCATCCAGCACAAAAATACCATTATCTGTACCAAACCACTTCTGATTGGCTCCATCTATAGCTATTGTGTTGACGGTTTCTTGTTTCAATAATTGTTCAGGAATACCACCTTCTTCTACAATGGGTTGTCTGCCTGGACATTCGCCATCAAATACACGACCAGTACATTCAAAAACAACGACACCTTCAGTTGTTCCCACCCATATATTTCCATCCAGGTCTACTGCTATAGACTCAACAGAATTATTAGGCAATGCAGAATTAGTGCTTCTCAAATTATAATAACGGTCGTCAGTCGTGTTATCAATGGTGCCACCATCATCAAATACCAGCACTCCCTCGCCGGGTCCTCCACAGGCAAACCATTTAAAATTATTAAGATCAATAGCGATCTGAGTAGGGTTTTCAAAATTGACTGTAGGTGCGAAAGTCTTCCAGGTGCCATCCTCTTTGAGCACAGAAATAGGAGCAGGCGAACCATAATTACTAACCCATAAATTATTATCTCTGTCAAAATTTAACCCA
>JAHDFX010000399.1 GCA_020627965.1 Saprospiraceae bacterium
ACTAATGATAAAACTGAGGAAAAGACAAAAGAAACAAACAAAGTGGAAACCAATCAACAACAAACATCTGCCGAAGATGACAAAAAGTTCACTAAAATTGGCTATGACCTTGAAAAAGGCAGACCAGTCGGCTTAAAAACAGGAGATAAAGCACCTGATTTTAAAGCAAAAGACAAAGATGGAAATACAGTCATCTTGAGTGAAGTTCTCAAAGAGCAGTCTGCTGTATTGATCTTTTATCGTGGACAATGGTGTCCTGTTTGTACCCGTTATCTGGCAGAATTCAAGGACGGTATACCAAAGATCAATGAAGCCGGAGCAAAGGTGATCGCCATTACACCCGAAACAGCCGCAAATATCCAGAAAACAATGGATAAATCAGGCGCTAAGGACTATAGTTAGCGATGAAGATGCTTCTATTATGAATAATTACAAAGTATTATTCTCAGTAACAGAAGATTATCAAAAAAAGATTGTTGACAAATTAGAAAGCAATATTGCTGAAAATAATGGAAAAACAGAAGCACAACTGCCCGTTCCGGCTACCTATGTTATAGGTAAAGACGGTATTATCAAATATGCCCAGTTTGACCTGAATTATAAAAACAGAGCATCCATAGACGAAATTTTAAATGCTTTATAAATAACGATAAGTTGCTATACACTTTTGCTAAAATGCTGAATTATCCCCCTCCAAAGGGGGAAATTGTCAGCCAATTTGAAAAGTGTATGGTAACTTAAAATAACGACAAAACCAACAAGACAAATGACAAAGACGAATAATTTATTCATGCTACTAGCATGTATGCTGTGGTGTTTTAGCACCCAGGCACAAAGCCCCTGGACACAGGAAAAGGGAAGTGGATACGGACAATTGTCCTTTATGAGTATTCCGACTTATACCAGCAATTTTGCTAAAGATGGTGGTAACAGGGATCTCGAAAGAGAACTTACAGAGATCGCCATTCAGTTGTATGGAGAATATGGGATCATTGAAGGGACCACGGCTATACTCGATCTGCCATTTAAAATATTAAATGCCGGCGAAACGGATGTGCTATTACCTTTCACAGAAGAGGGCACATTAGCTGGTCTTGGCAATGCCAGGTTAGGTGTTCGCCAGCGTCTATACGATGATAAATTCAACATAGCCGCCCAGCTTATGGTAGAACTCCCCATCGGAAGAGGAGATGATGCCACAGGCTTGAGAACAGGTTATGAAGCACTGACTTTGTTGCCGACCCTGAGCTTAGGAAGTGGTTTTGGTAATGGCTATGCTTTTGCATATGGAGGTGTTGGTTTTCGTACCAATAACGATTATAGTCATTACGCCAATGTAGGAATAGAAGGTGGTTATAAGTTTTTCGACCGTCTTTGGTTCATGCTGTTTTTTGATGTCATCCGCTCTCTCGAAAATGGAGAACGTGACGAACTACTTACCTATGAGCTGACGGGCTTTTATGTCAATGACCAGGAATGGGCATCGGCAGGAGCTAAGGTATTATTTGAAATTACAGAAAATATCGGTGTTACAGGTGCGACGACTTTGGCTGCCTTTGCGGCAAATGAAGTACCTCAGTCGCCATCTCTATCCTTAGGGGTGTATACAAAATGGTAATTTTTTAGTTTTCAAGTAAACCTTGTACCTCTGTACGGGACAAAAATCTATTTTCATAATATGCATAGAACATATGGCGTACTTAACGGGACATGACTTTACAAGCAGTCTCGTTTCCGATAGGGATCGGAAGACAAAATATCGGTAGATTTAAATACATCCCTCATTTTCATGTGCCGTAGGTACAGCATATGACGAACCATAAATTGGATTTTGTCCTGTACATAGACCTTGTATTTAAAAAAACCTAAAAAACAGCCGTCATGCCGGACTTGATCCGGTATCTCGCAGGCGATGAAAAGCGATTTTGAAAGCAACTCCTGAAAAGAATCGTGCTAAACCCCGACTAGATTCCGAAATAAATTCAGAATGACGTTCTTTTTTGGAATTTTAAGATTCTTCTGATGTACCAATTTGTTCTTATATATGAGCAAGCTTTCTCTTCTGATGTACCAATTTGTTCTTATACATGAGCAAGCTT
>JAHDFX010000175.1 GCA_020627965.1 Saprospiraceae bacterium
AAGGCAGCAAAAAGTATGAAGGGAAGGTCTTTTTATCTCCAATTATTAATGGATAGCCTTATCCATAAGCTTATTAATTTACCGGAAATTGACGGCAGTATTGGGCATGTTTTATATAGCAGTGGAGGGAAAATGTACATGCTTTTACCTAATCGTAAAGATATTCAAACAGCTATAGTGCAGGTAGAACAGGAAATGCTTAGGCATATTTTTAATACACATAAAACTCGCCTTTATTTGTGTATGGATTTCATCACCTTTGGCATTAATGATTCTGGCGAAGTGGGAGAGTTATGGCGAAAACTTGGAGAGAAAACTCAGGCTAAAAAATTTAGAAAATTTTCTACAATTCTTAATGGTGAGAATAAATACGATAAAATAAATTTCGACAAATTATTCAAGCCACAGGATGAAGGTTTTGATACTGTGGATGATAGTAAAAATAGTTGGAAACAGTGTCAGGTGACTGGTGATTTAATTAAAAATAAGGATCCGAAGAAGAATAATTTGGACATATCTGGTGAGTCTGAGATATGGGTGACAAGAGATGTTTTTAATCAAACAAAGACAGGTAAAAAATTAAAGAAGGCTATTTATTTCAATACATTTCAAGATTCGAAATTAATCACAGACAAGCACAGGTCTTATCTAACTGAGCCTTTGAAAATGGGGGTATATCATGCTCTTAAAGATCAATTTAATTTCATAGATGAAGAGTTGAAAATCAATGCACTACCTTCCTTGAATAATGCTTTGTTGAGGAAAATAAATGATACTGATTTTATTCCTACAAGTAAGGGTATTGTAAATGGGCAGGATTCCTCATATGGTTTTGTATTTTATGGAGGAAATCAGCAGGCATCGGATGAAGCAGGTAATGAAAAAGACTACCATCAACTAGCAGGCGAAGAAAAGGGGTTTAATCGACTCGGTGTATTACGCCTGGATATAGACGGTTTAGGAGGAATATTTGCCAAAGGAATGAAAGCTATTCAAAGCTTTGCCACGCATGCTACGCTTTCAGCCCGACTAGATTTGTTTTTTGCAGGTTACTTAAACACCATCAGAGAACAGGAAAAATTTAAAGACCATGTGAATATTCTTTATTCTGGTGGAGATGATGTTTTTGCAGTCGGACGCTGGGATTTGATTTTGGAATTTGCGGCACAAGTAAGGGAAGATTTTAAAGAATTTACTGGTGGACGGGAGGATATTTCACTATCGGCGGGAATAGCGCTGGTTGGCGGGAAATTTCCAATTGTGAAAGCTGCTGAAATGTCTGGTGAGGCTGAAAAAAAAGCGAAAAATTTCAAACGTAAAACCGGAGGAAACTACATAACTGAAAAGAAAAATGCGCTTACTATTCTGAATGAGACGATCAGTTGGGAAGACGAGTATCCCTTAGTTAGGTCACTGTCAGATGAGTTTTTACGGATGTTGAAAGATAGTAAGATGAGCCGGGATTTTAGTAAATCGCTTGTGTATAAGGTATATACTTTCAAAAGACTTAAAGATGAACGTAAAAATGACTGGTGGTGGCTTTCTGCTTATACTTTTTCACAACAGAAAAATAAAGCTCGTCATTCAGAGGTCAAACAACTGCTGGAAGAGATAAAGAAAGCACTTGCAACCGGAAAAATTGAATTAAGTAGAAGTAATCTTGAATTAAAAACTTCAGCAGAGCGTATGCTGGATCTGATATGTCTGTCTCTACGCCTGGCTGAACTTAAAAATCGTTAAAATAATTCTTAATCAAATTTTATAATATGGCTCTTGAAATCATAAAATACGATGACAGGCTGAAACCTACAGGAGATAAGGTGGCATTGAACCCGAACTGGGTAATCAGAGCGGAAGGTCTGCCTGATGAAGCTGTAAGATTTGCCGAATATTTTGGGAAATATCTGACAGACCCGATAGAAAAAAAAGGCAGAATGAGTCCTGGTAGAGATGCATTGACTACTACACAATTGCGTAATTTTTTTAGTGAGATAAGGCGAATACAAGCTAAAGGGTATACTAAAAATACATCTGATTTCTATATGCTTAAACCCAAGTTAGCCTACGCTAAAGCCAGAGTTGGAGGGAGGAATAGAATCAGAGATTTTGTACAGGGACTTACAGAACTAATTAATAAAGTTATTGACTCAGAAAAACCTGAGGTATCTTTTTCAAACTTTACAAAATTCGTAGAAGCTACCGTAGCCTATCACAAAGCATACGGAGGGAAATAAAATCATCAAACATGAAAACATTAGAGAAAAAAATCTTCATCAATGGTAAGGTAAAAACACTAAGTGGCTTGCATATTGGTGGGCATAACACGCACCTTGATATCGGTGGGGTGGACAGCTTTGTAATCCGAAATCCTAAAAATGATCAACCCTACATTCCGGGAAGCTCCCTGAAAGGAAAAATGCGTTCGCTTTTAGAGCAGTCATACGGAGTGTTTGGCGACATAAAAATAGGAGATTTAAGGTATGGGCCTATTGATGACCCAAAGCATCCGATTACTCAGGTATTTGGCTCTGTCAAGGGAAGAAATAGTGATGGAAAGAAGAATATTCCAGCCAAAATTATTGTGAGAGATGGTGCTATACTTTCCCATGATTATAATGCTGACCTGCACTACACAGAGGTGAAAACAGAGATTATTGTGGATAGAATTACTGCTGCTGCTTCACCACGCCAGATGGAACGTGTGCCAGCAGATGTGGAATTTGACCTGCAAATTGTCCTTAATGTATGGAATAGTACAGAAGCTTTCCCAGAAGTAAAAGAAGAAGAAATGATACAGATCGTATTCAATGGGCTACGCCTGCTGGAAGGTGATTATTTGGGAGGGAAAGGTTCTCGTGGAAGTGGACAAATAAAGATCGGTATTAAGGAAATATTTGAACGCAACAGGGAGTATTATCTCCAACGAACTACAGATAATCCTGAATCTGCTGTACACTTGAATCATTTGATACCAGAAGACTTAAAGTTATGAAACTAAAACTGATAAAATTTCGATTCAAGACACCTTTACATATTGGAACAGTAAGGGCTGATATGGATACTTCAGAATCAACAATCCATTCTGACACACTCTATTCCTCCATTATAATGGCTTGGAGCCTGCTTGGAGTAAAGCATCCTATGTTGACAGGTGAAAATGAAGACGGTAAGATTCCTGATACTGGTTTTACATTGTCAAGTTTGTTTCCTTTTTATCAGAAAATTAAAGAGACTGAACCTATATTATTTTTCCCAAAACCCATCGGAACACTTCAGCCTGAAGATTATGAAACGCATAAAAAGTTGAAGCAAATTAAATATGTAGATATTGATTATTTCAAGCATCTACTTGTAAATGGTCAGATCAATACAAAAAGTATAGATACTGATGCTGAAGTCCATGGCGACTACTTAACACGGAATCCTGATATTGCCTATATGAAACGGCAGGAAGATAAAGAAGGAAAGCCTAAGAAGAAAAGTGATTTTATAACATGCAGTGTATCACCTCGTGTTTATGTACCAAGATATCAGGAACAGGATAAAAAAGGGGAACTGATAGACGATACAACCATTTTTTATATGGAGAGAATCTACTTTACTGGAGAATCGGGCTTTTTCTGCCTGGCTGAGTTTGATAATGAAGATACTGAGATCAAAGTTTGTCAGGCATTGAATTTTCTTGAAGATGAAGGGCTGGGATCAGACAGGAATACAGGGAATGGTACATTTGAATATACTATTGAGCCTTTTAATGGCTTTGATGATATACTAAAACAGAAAACTGAATATAAAACTACGCTATCTCTATTTTGTCCCAAAAACAGGGATACACTAGAGCATATGATAGGTAAGGATGCTGAGAGTAAATCTGCTTATGAACTTATCAAAAGAGGAGGCTGGGTGACGGCATCGCCTTACCTGAATTATCGTAAAAATTCAGTTTATATGATGCAGGTTGGTAGTGTTTTAAAGACAAATGCAGTGAAAGCCGGTGAAACCGTAGATCTTCGTCCGAAGAATACGGAGGTGAATCATCCTATATATCGGGTTGGGAAAAGTTTATTTCTGCCTATTAATATTTAAGCTATGCAAGTTCCAAAATTTTCAAATATAACAAAGCCAGTCAGTAATTATGATGCTAGAATTACTGTTCTGACACCTACACATATTGGTGCAGGAAAAGAGAAAAACTGGCAAAAAGGAATTGATTACTTCTATCAGAATGGACTTTTGTATGTAGTAGATACACAAAAGCTGTTTGCGATATTGAATAATTCCGTAGTGAAAGGAACACAATCAGCATTGGATGTATATACTAACTATTTGAGCAATGGTCAGACTCGAAAAATAGAAGAATTGATTAGGGAAGTAGATGTTGATTTTGATGAAATAGTCCGATTTAGATTTGAGTATAGAAGAGATAACCCTCCAAAGGAAATTTTTTCATTGATTAGAACAGGACAAGGGATTCCTATTATCCCCGGTTCTGCTATAAAAGGGGCAGTAAGATCAGCGATTTTTAGTTATCTAATGGATAAGAAGAAATTGAAGTCAAGCCAATTTCATAAATATACAGAAAAGGATTTGCTGGGGAGTTTTTCTAATGACATCATGCGTTTTATCCGATTTTTTGATGCAAAAGTTACCGATACAGAAATTTCCTTTATTGAATTATTCAATTTGTATAGAGAAGGCAGAGATTGGGAAAGTGACTACAAAAATGGAGGATTATGCACAGTAGAATCTTTTTGCTCCGGAGCTTCAGGAAGTTTTCGACTAGACATTGCAGACGGTTTGCTCCGACTCATTGGGAGTAAAAATAAAAAAGAACTCTTACCGCCAAACATGCAGCAGATATGGAAAGAAGACAATCCTATCAAATTTCTATTTAAAATAATTAATGAACATACCAGACGGCATATTAAAAGGGAATTAGATTTTTTCAATACCTACAATCAGGCAGAAGATGTAGATGCCATTATTGAAAGCCTGGAAGAAATAGAAACATTCACTAAAAATGAAGATAAGGCTATACTAAGAATGTCTTACGGAAGTGGCTTTCATGGAATTACAGGAGATTGGCGGTTTAAGAATCACCTGGGGACTATCGAGTATCCTGATGAGAGAAACCTGGTATATAATAGGAGAACAGGGCAGAGAGAGCCTGCTCGTTATAAATCTCGCAGAATTGCTGATAATGGTCGTGATTTTAACTGTATGGGCTTCGTAGAAATTAGTATTCCATAACTCTGAAAATATTTTTTTAATATAATGTAAAACAACAATGAATAACCGCAATCTTAGTCAATACCTGGATGAGGTGTTGAAGAAGCATCGCTATACTCAGGACGAAGCATATAGCAGGCTTAAAGCAAGAAGAAAAAGATTACACAAGCCAGTTTTATTAAAGAGAAAAAGTAGAAACATTTAAGTGTTTCCCCCACTCATTATCAAATGGCTGCGGCTGTTGGAATGGGGATAGTATGTCATTTTATAACTATTCAAAATCTAAATTATGTCCAATTATGGTGAATACCTAAACAAAGTGATCAACAGCTACGAGCTTAGTCGTATTCAACGAAAAATAGATCGGTACCATCGGGCGCGTCAGGCGATCATGAATGCTATTCCGAAGGAATGGAAGGCTTACAATTTGATTAATGCGGGGTCTATCAGTAAAGGAACAGCTATCAATACTCATTTTGACTTTGACCTTATTGTCCCGTTTAAGCACGATAGGGTTGATAGTATTACAGAAATGCGTGATAAACTATATCACTTTTTCCAAAGAAATGAAAAACAGATAGAGGGCTTAAAAGGTATACGTCCTCAAAATGTCTCAGTGGGTTTAAATTTTGGAATTACCGACAGAAGTTTTGATTTCGATGTTGTTCCGGGACTCGAACTGTCTCTTGGAGATTATCCAGTTACAGGGAATCTATACTTATATCCGCATATAGATGAGAATCCGAAACGGGTTAAAACAAACATTAAAAAACAATTAGAATATTTTAACAATAGTCCTGCTCAAGTTTTGAATGTAGTTAAGCTACTTAAGATATGGAAATACAGCGACACGAATAATAAAGTAAAATCATTTTTATTGGAACTCATGACGATAAGGGCATTAAAAGAAAAAATGCCTGGTAATTTATGGGAGCAACTTAGATATGTTCTTGGATTTATTGAACAAAAGATAGAGACTATTCATGTGTCGGATCCTGGGAACAAAAATAATAATGTTGCAGATTCTATGACACCTGAAGAAAAGAAGGTATTGGCTAAGAAACTAAGAAAAATAATACGGAAACTAGACGATGAATACAAAACAGGAGAAAAAACAACGCTAAAAGAAAGCTTTCCAATGAGTAAATATGCTTAATGCTAAAACAAACATTTCAATCAAAAATAACAACCATGAAATTTAACATCAAATTATTAACCATCCTTATTTTAATACTTAGCTGGGGCTGCAAAGACCCCTGCAAAGACCAGATTTGTCTGAATGGAGGAACCTGCGTAGAAGGCGACTGTGTATGCCCTAACGGTTATTCTGGAGCCAACTGTGAAACTGTTGATCTCTGTGCTGGTATTACCTGTTTCAACAATGGCGTTTGTGTCAATGGAGCCTGCGAATGTCCGCCTGGATACAGTGGCACGAACTGTCAGAGTGCCGATCCCTGTGCAGATATTAACTGCCTGAACAATGGCGTCTGTATTAGTGGTATATGCAATTGCCTGCCCGGATATAGTGGTGTCTATTGTCAGAATTATGACCCTTGTTTTGGCGTGACTTGCCTTAATGGCGGTACTTGTCTTAGTGGAGACTGTCTCTGCCCGACTGGGTACACGGGGGTTTTCTGCGAGATAGAATTATTACCCAATGCTTTTAGAATAGAGCAGATAGAACTGAACGAATTTCCTGAATCTAACGGAGCTTCCTGCTGGGATAATGATGGAACCTGCTACGGAGATATTTACTGGATTATCAAAGACGGAAATACCAATGTATTGGTATCTGGCTATAAGACCGACTGTACTTCTCCGAATAACTACATCTATACCACTAATTTGCCCATAACGCTGAGCTATGCCACAACCTACACACTACAACTCTGGGACTATGACGGAACAGGTACTAATCCTGACCTTGTGGCGAATACCAATCTGACTCTCTCAGACATTTATTCACCCCCATTACCGACTTCTACACTAACACTCAGTAATGGTATTATTAGTTTCAAATTCCGGGGCAACTGGATTTTTTAAACAACTTCTATATTTAATAACATTTAAAACATTTTAAAAATGAGCAAAAAAATTGATCCAAAGGACAATAATGCCAATCAGCAAAACCCGAATAAGGGAACAGATGGTACCAATAAACAGTACGATCAGGCACAAGGAAACAAGGGGAAACAGTTGAATCCCAATTGGAAAGGAGGGAATAAGAAGAAGTAGATTGTTGATGAATCTGGAGCCTATTCTTGATTTTAGCACAAGTTAAAATTTAGAATAGGCTCTATCTCTGAATTTATTAAAATATTGACCAATTAGTTGTTATGAATAAAATCTATATATCTTTTCTTGGGGTAACAAATTATACAAAATGTAACTACTACTACCCAACCAAAAAGAACATTGTAAAAGAAGTTCGCTTTATTCAAGAAGCTGTTGTTCAACTGCTTTGCGATGATTTTGGGGAAGATGACAAAATCATTGTTTTTGTTACTAAAGCTGCCAGAGATAAGAATTGGTATGACAATGGACACAAAACAAGAGATGGAAAAGTTGTTGAGCAGTTGGGCTTACAGACTAAACTACAGGAGCTGAACCTGAAATCCAAGTTTGAAATGATAGAGATTGAGGAAGGAACCAATGAAGAGGAGATATGGAGAATTTTTCAAAACATATATCATCATATACAGAGTGGGGACGAAGTGATCTTTGATATTACATACGGATTTCGCTCGCTTCCAATGCTTGGTGTAGTCTTGATTCATTATGCTAAAATGTTGAAAAATATAACTGTCAGAGCTGTTGTTTATGGAGCTATGGAAGTATTACTTAAAACTGGTAAAGGTATAGCCGGAATACCTTTAGAAGAACGGGATGTACCTATTTTAAACTTGACCAGTTTTGCTCTTTTACAGCAATGGACAAATGCTGCCCGGGACTTTACATTACATGGAAATGCCACTAAGATTGCCGAATTAACAGAACAGAAAATGCTGGGCGAATCACTTGAAGAAATGACTTTGAGTTTTAGCACTGTAAGAGGGAAAGATATTGTGGAGGGCAATATATTCAGACTTGTTGAGGATAATATCCAACAAATACAAATGCAAGACTCTATTGCACCTCTTTCCCCTTTATTGGAAAAGGTAAAACAAAAAATTACTCCCTTCCAGCCAGATAACCTTAATAATGGTTTGTTGGCCGTTGAATGGTGTATAGGTCATCAATTGATTCAACAAGGGATTACGATGTTACAAGAGGTAATGACAACGTTTGTTTGTGAAATACTGAAAAATGAAAATAGCAATTTAAATCTGGACTACATGCTATCCGCTGATCGTTGGTTAGTCAGTAAATGCCTGATAATTAAAGATGACTTGCCGGAAAGTAAATGGAAGGGACCGCTAAGATTTGATATTGAAAAAACACGAACAATCAGAGCTTCGCAAATTGTAACAGACGTAAAAGGTCATTACAAAACTATCGGAAAAATGCGTAATGATATTAACCATGCAGGGTTCAATGAAAACCCTATGATCCCAAAAGAATTCAAAAACGAACTAGAGCGAATTTACACAGAAATCAAATCTATTTTTAGTAAATATAAGTTATAAATCTTCAACAACACATGCTCATCAACCTATCTAACCACCCCAGCACTAACTGGCTGCCGAAACAGAAGAATGCTGCCCGAAAATACGGAAACATCATAGACATAACTTTCCCGAATGTACCGCCTGAATATGGTATGGCTGATATTCAGGAAATGGCAGTCTGCTTATTACAGGATATAATAGAACTAAGAGAACAGTACTCGGAAGAATCCGTTACCGTACATCTGATGGGTGAGCAAACGCTGTGCTTTGCCTTACTGATACGATTAAAAGAAGCTGGTATTTCTTGCCTTGCCAGTGCCACCCAGCGTATAGCTGTAGAGGAAGGCAACATTAAAAAAACCATTTTCAATTTCGTACAATTTCGTTCTTATTGGTGATTGACAGGTGTTGTGGTGCTAATGTGTTATCGTGTTATTGTTATATCAACACGATAACACATCAACAGGATAACATAATAATACACCAACACATGAAAAATATACTCAAAAAAGACACGCTTCGTTCTAGATGGCAATATGCACGTCAGGAACATTTTATGTTTTTGCGATTCGTATTGATTACCTTTCTGATCGCCATAATTTACTTCGGATTGGCTTACTTTCTGGATACAATAAAGTCCGATTGGTGGGATAAATGGTTGAACCCTGCAACAGGCTTGGTTACTTTAGTGGTGGCTATAGGGGTGTGGGTGGCTAGCATTACGCAAGAATGGGAAGCTCGACGCCCGAAAAGACTAACCGTTATTTTCAAGATTAAGGAAAACGGAAAATATAGGGAAGTGATGCGCTGCAATGAAGCCTATCTGGCTGATGCTGCTGATATCCGAACCTGGGGGCAGCAGGTTGGCGGACAAATGGTCGGTAATAGAAGCCTGCAATTTGAGCCTTTTATTGATCAGAGTGAACCAGAACTGAAGCGAGATAAGAAAGGAAAATTCTATCTCTTTTATCAAGTCATCTTTTATCTCACAGAATTGCCTGTCCCGCAAGAACGTTTTATAAAAAGTGAAGCACAGAGAAAGAAAATAGAGGAAGGTATAAAGACGAAGACACTGGTCTGGGAGCCTAGTGAGGGTGATCCTTTTATGCATTCGGAAACCTTTGTCGATTTTGCCTGAAAGAGACCGCCCTTCAGGCTGAGAGATCGTTCGCAGCCGTATAGCTATCGGCTCACTGAGAGAATCACGAATCAACGAATCCACGAATCCACGAATCCACGAATCCACGAATCAACAAATCAACGAATCAACGAATCAACGAAAAACGAATCAACGAAAAACATGTCACTCAGAAAAACACACCAACTTCGTAGGCATTTCCTCAAAGCCAGTACGCCAAACCGCATGTCTGTATTACTAAAAACAGAATTATACAGGCTGCAATTGATGGCTGAAAGCCCTGTATATAATCTGTTCAGTGTGCCCAAGCGCAATGGGAAACTGCGTTGGATAGAAGACCCTGACAAGCCACTAAAAACGGTACAGGGCATCCTGAACGACTACTTGCAGGCGGTCTATTTTCTTGGGCGTACCGACGCCGCTTTTGGTTTTCTGATCGGTGTGAAAAAAGATAAAGACCCACGTAATATCATCACCAATGCAGAACGGCATCTGGGGATGCCCCATTTGCTCAATGCAGACATGAAAGACTTTTTTCATACTGTAAAAGCGGCTGCGGTATTTCGTATTTTCACCGAATCTCCTTTTGAATTTTCAACAGAACTGGCAGAGCTGCTGACCGGACTCACCACGCATCAGGGCAGGCTGCCGATGGGCGCACCTACTTCACCCGTACTGTCCAATTTTGCCGCCATCGGACTGGATAATAAACTACAACAACTGGCAGACTGGGGCAGTTGGCGATATACCCGCTTTGCCGATGATATGAGCTTTTCCTCCGAAACAGCCATTTCTGTACAAGACATTCATAAGATCAGGGATATTGTAGAATCTTTTGATTTTATGCTCAATGACGAAAAACTAAAATCCTTCGGACCCGACGACGAGAAGACAGTCACCGGACTGGTGGTAGCAGATAAAGTACGACTGCCAACTGAATATATACCAAAACTTCAGCGTGAAATTGATAAACTCAATAGTGTAGTGGATGCACAATATCAGATGGGCTGGAAAAAATCGAGATGGGTAGAAAAATACAAACAACAGGTGACAGGCCGGGTGAATTTTGCCACTTATGTGATGGGCGAAGACCTGCCTGAAAGTATTCATCTGTATGAAAAACTGGACAAGGCGCTCGAAGCTCCTACCGATTTTATGCCCGTCAACTGGATGGAATTTGATTATTGGTAAGCAGTTGGCTTCGGCTGCGCTCAGCCAACTGTATCGGAGCCGAGGACAACACTTTGCTCCGCTCAGTCAACTTGTTCCATAGTTGTCCGAGCGGAGCCGAGGACAACACTTTGCTCCGCTCAGTCAACTTGTTCTATAGTTGTCCGAGCGGAGCCGAGGACAACGGTTTAATCAGCCACATTCGTGTATTCGTAATTCGTAATTCGTAATTAACTCATTCGTAATTAAAACATTATGCAATTAGTAATAGGAACACAACATGTAAGGGTAGAAAAGCGGAACAACTGCTTTTATATTTCCGACAAAAAGCGGAGCCGGATGATTAGTCCGCTTAGGGTGACGAGTATTGCCATTACACAGCAGTGTACAATAAGTTCGGCGGCTATATTACTGGCGGCAGAGCATGAAATTCCTATACTATTTTTCAATCGTACCGGGCGGGCTAAGGCTCGTTTGTGGTCGCCTTATTTTGGCAGTATAGCTACTATTCGGCGGAGGCAGGCAGAGTATGCACATAGCCCCGAAGCTACACAGTGGATTATAGATTTGCTAAAACTCAAATTGGAGCATCAGACCTCCAACCTTAGATACATGGCCAGGCTTCGACCAGCGTTTGCAGACAAACTTGAGGCAGCTATTTATAAAATGAATACTCATATTGAAGGATTAAAAAACTATCACAATGAACTATTGGCAGACTGTGGCAACAGTATAATTGGTATAGAAGGCAGCATTGCCCGTGCATACTGGCAGGCAGTAGCTATTGCTTTACCCGAGCAATACCGTTTTGACAGGCGCAGTCGCCGTCCGGCACAGGACAAATTCAATGCAGCACTCAATTATCTTTATGGTATGCTATACGGTATTATAGAAGGTGCCTGCCTTGCTACCGGGCTTGATCCTTACCTCGGCTTTCTGCATACCGACCGCCATCGACAGGCTACTTTTACTTTTGATCTTATAGAACCCTTTCGCCCCTGGGTAGATGAACTGCTGCTTACACTAATTTTTCAGGATAAATTACGAGCTAAATATTTTAAACAGCTAAAAGGAGACGGAGTTGTTCTGGACAAACCAGGTAAGCAGGTAATTATCCCTGCTTTCAATGCTATGATGCAACAGAAGAGAATATTCAAAGACCATGACCTGAAAACCAAACATCATATTCACTTATTTGCTGGTGAATTTTCACAATACCTTTTAAACAAAAAAATATCATGAATTATTTAGTCTGTTATGATATCACAGATAATAAACTCAGGAAAAAAATAGCTGATAAATTGATTTTTTATGGACTGGCACGTGTACAATTATCTGTATTTATAGGTTATGTCACTGATCTTCATTTTGAAAAGATGAGAACTGTCATAGAGGAAAAAATGAAAGAAAAAACAGAAAAAGATAGTATTGTTTTTTTACGTATAAATGCTGAAAATCTAAAGAAAATGATTATATTTGGGAAATTACTTGATAATACAAGTTATGTTACTGAAAATGGGCATACTATTTTCTTTTAAAATGTTCTTTGACATAGCAAATAAACCCACGAAAACATATTTGTTAATTTTTGCATGCTTGGGGGCGGTTTGCAGAATTATGACAAAAACACCCCTGTTTTATAATGTATTAACCATTGATAAGTAGTTTAATACATATTAATGGGCTTTAAACCATTGTCCAAATAAGGTTGGATTGAAACACCCCATCGGTAGCATTGTAGATCACAACGAGCGCAAGCTTTAAACCATTGTCCAAATAAGGTTGGATTGAAACCCAATAAAAACATAAAATACATCCGACGAAAACATCTTTAAACCATTGTCCAAATAAGGTTGGATTGAAACTAACAGTAACTGATTCATCATAGAATACCGTTCTGGTCTTTAAACCATTGTCCAAATAAGGTTGGATTGAAACCCCCAAGATTGCTGCAGTATAGTCAGATCCTTCTCTTTAAACCATTGT
>JAHDFX010000176.1:0-3752 GCA_020627965.1 Saprospiraceae bacterium
AAGCTCATCATAAATTGATGGATTAGATAACGAAATCCAGTATTGATCTAGCTTCCCTACATTAAATTGTCCACCTTCAAAAATAAGTAAATGGGGTCTTGGGTTACTTTACACTTATTAGACGAAAGAAAGCTCTCGGAAAAAGTTATACCCGATCTAAGATCGGGCAATAGCTTAACTAAAGAGCACATCACCGAATACCTTCGCTTGTCTTACCTAGGAGGAATCCAGCGTTTAAACGTGGATCAATTGGAACGCTTAATCCTTCAAACCATTTCCAATATCAAAGGCATTGTTCATGATTATGATATTCTATTCGAAAAAGACCTTCAATTGCTAAGCTACAAAGAGATTGAGGACAAGATACTTGCTATGAACCATGATGAGCGACAATATGACTACGGTCGTTTTTTTGAATATCTTATTTTTAAATATTGTGCTGATTTTATCCCGCATATTGCCTTGGGAAAGGCTGGAGCCCATAATATTTATCCAGCTTCTGATATTGCTTTGATCAACGACATTATCGGAAAGAGCCAAAAGATGGCTGGCTTATATTCTCAAGGTAACATGGGAATAGAAAGTTGGATTCCAGCAGATGACACCGAGTTGTTGTATTACTGCTACAAAGAATTGCCATTCGAGGAAGACAATCAATTCCAGCAAAGCATACTTCTTTTTCTAGAAGAAGCTTTTAAAAAACAATTAGGCTTGGTCATCGGACGGGACATGAATGAAAACATGATAGAACGATTGCCCCCTTATAAACTTGCTTCCGAACAATATTGGATCGAATCAAATAACAAAGAAAGGTTTTTGTTTAGGAGCTGAGGATTATCAAAATAAACCCTACTTTACACGATATGAACAGAAGAACTTACCTATTCCTTTTATCCATCCTATTAATAGTCAATTTCAGTTGCAAAGCCCAAAACGGCACAAAGGGACAAGTGCCCCCAAAAGAAGCAACAATGACTCTCGACAAAAATCAAGTACATACCGTATTCCAAAACATAGCCAAAGAAATATGGATCAACCAAAAGGTAGATTTGGCTTACTTGTCCAGACTTCCAAAACCGAAACAGGTCATCTATGCCACGTACTTGTTGGAAATGGACGTCAATAATGGAGGCTTTTATCAATTTTTCAATAAACATCAACTTCAGTTATCCGAACAATTGCCCTTGTTTTTGGAAATACTAGGAGCTCATGAACATAAAAGCATCATGATCGAAGCTAATAAATATTATCTATCACCAAAAGAAGGGGCTCTAGATCTTGCAGGCTTAAGAAAGTTGGACAGAAAATTTTATAAAGCTTCCGTAAATCAGGATATCTTGAAACTCCAAGCTGTATATATTCAAGCACATGAAGAGGTGTTTAGGTAAGTGCTCCAAACCAAAAAAGGCGACCAGATTACTCCAACCGCCAGATCATTTATATATAAAATGATGGATTCAACTAGTGTGAAGATAATAAAATAAGGGATGGTCGTGAAATACCACGCTCTTTGAAGCCGTGAGCAATCACCCACTCAATGAGTGGCACTGCTGGTATTTTCCCGAACCTAAAAGAATGCCGGAGTAAGGGTATCCAGAATGGTAAATCCGGCAAGAGAGTGGGGGAGTGGCTTGGACAATGTTCCTTGTGCAAAGTGAATTTCACCATAAACAAAGATTAAAACAACTCAAAAATCGAGATATCAATTTTATATTTGTCCAGATTATGTAGAATAATTTGCTAATATGAATCGAATCAAAGAGGTTCTTGCAGAAAAAGGTATCAAACAAACCTGGCTGGCTGGAAAACTGGGCAAGAGTTACAACATGGTGAATGCTTATGTCCAAAACAGACAGCAGCCGAGGTTAGGAGTCCTTATGGATATAGCGAATATACTGGATATTGATGTGAAAGAATTAATAGTTTCGAACAAAGCTAAGAAATGAATGAAGCAAAAACACGAAAACAAATTATAGACCAGCGATTGAAAGATGCTGGATGGAACATCAATGACCAGACTCAAGTAGCAATAGAATATGATATAAAGGTCGATTTACCTGATGAAGTAGAGGAACCTCAGACCCCTTATCAGGGGCATCAGTTTTCAGATTATGTGCTTTTGGGAAAAGATGGGAAAGCCTTAGCTGTAGTCGAAGCAAAAAAATCAACCACTAACGCAGAAAAGGGTAGAGAACAAGCCAAACAATATTGTTATAATATTCAGAAAGATGATGGAGGAGAACTCCCTTTTTGTTTCTATACCAATGGCCATGACATTTTCTTTTGGAATTTAGAAAACTACCCCCCGAAAAAAGTAATTGGTTTTCCTACTCGTGATGATCTTGAACGCTACCAGTACATTCGCAGGAATCGGAAACCCTTGTCTCAGGAATTGATTAATGTTGGTATTGCCGGGCGTGATTATCAGATTCAGGCGATACGAAATGTCATGGAAGCCATAGAAAAGAAACGACAACGTTTCCTTTTGGTGATGGCAACTGGTACAGGTAAAACCCGGACTTGTATTGCCCTGGTTGATGCTTTGATGAGAGCAGGTTGGGCAGAGCGGGTGCTGTTTCTCGTAGATCGTATAGCCCTGCGGAACCAGGCATTGGATGCTTTTAAAGAGCACCTACCCAATGAACCCCGCTGGCCTAAAGTTGGGGAAAAAGATATAAAAAAAGATAGGCGGATTTATGTTTCTACCTATCCAACTATGCTCAACATTATTAGGGATGATAAAAATTCGCTATCTCCCCATTTCTTTGACTTGATAGTCGTGGATGAGAGCCACAGGTCTATTTATAATACCTACCTGGAAGTGCTGGACTATTTCAAAACCATTACCTTGGGATTAACGGCTACTCCTACGGATGTCATAGATCATAACACCTTTAAGTTATTTAATTGCGAAGATGGGCTGCCTACTTTTGCCTATTCTTATGAGGAGGCAGTAAATAATATTCCTCCTTATTTGAGCAGTTTTCAGGTGATGAAAATCCAAACCAAATTTCAAGAGGAAGGCATCAGCAAAAGAACTATCACTTTGGAGGATCAAAAGCGCTTGATCCTAGAAGGTAAAGAAGTAGCCGAAATTAATTTTGAGGGAAGCGATATTGAAAAGACGGTGATCAATAAAGGTACGAATACCGTCATTGTGAAAGAGTTCATGGAGGAGTGCATCAAAGACCCTAATGGTGTGCTTCCAGGGAAAACCATTTTCTTTTGTAGCACGATTGCACATGCACAAAGGATAGAAAAGATTTTTGATGCCCTATATCCAGAATATGCCGGTGAACTGGCCAAAGTAATGACTTCTGATGATCCGAGGGTATATGGAAAAGGAGGTTTGTTGCATCAGTTTACGCACAACGATATGCCCCGTATTGCCATCAGTGTAGACATGCTGGATACCGGAATTGATGTGAGGGAGTTGGTTAACCTTGTGTTTGCCAAGCCGGTGTACTCTTACACCAAATTCTGGCAGATGATTGGACGGGGAACCCGACTTCTGGAACCGACCAAAATGAAACCCTGGTGTCCGGAGAAAGATGTGTTTCTCATTATGGATTGCTGGGATAATTTTGAGTATTTCAAACTTAATCCAAAAGGTAAAGAGCTGAAAGCACAGATTCCACTGCCTGTTCGCTATGTGGGTTTAAGGATAGATAAAATCGGTCAGGCCAGAGCCAAAGATGAGAAAACCATTGTTGAGAAGGAGGTAACCAAACTCCGCCAGCAAATCGCCGAGT
>JAHDFX010000176.1:3769-13063 GCA_020627965.1 Saprospiraceae bacterium
ATAAGTCGGTGGTTATTCAGGATGCTAAATCGGATCTGGCAAAGGTGGAAGCTGATGAATTCTGGAATCACCTCACCGATGGTAAAATTGAATTTTTAAGGCACACCATAAAACCGCTGTTCCGTACCATCTCACAGGTCAACTTTAAAACCATGCGTTTTGAAAAAGATGCCCTGGAATTATCCCTGGCTCATCTATCTGAGGAAACCGAAAAGTTTGATACGCTGAAAGAAAATATCGTAACGGTGGTTAGTGAATTGCCTTTATCTGTCAATGTAGTGTCCAAGCATGAGGACTATATCCGCAGTGTGCTCAGTAATGCTTTTTGGACAGAGATGGAAGATGACGATTTTGATCAATTGGCTGGTACCATAGGCCCTTTGATGAAGTACCGGGAACAAAGCACCAAACCGGAAGACCCTGCAAAGTTGAATCTGGCAGATGTAGTCAAGACCAAAGAAATGGTCGAATTTGGGCCACAGCACGAGGCGGTAAGTATTAGCAAATACCGGGAAATGGTAGAAGCTAAAATTGCAGATTTGACCCAACGAAACCCCATTTTGCAGAAGTTGAAATCGGGTGGACATATTTCAGAAGAAGAAGCCAGACAACTGGCGGCTACGCTATACGAGGAAAACCCGCATATTACCGAGTCTTTGTTGCGCAAGGTATATAAACACCAGAAAGCACATTTCATACAGTTCATCAAACACATTCTTGGTATCGAAATATTGGAGTCCTTTGATGAAGAGGTCAGCAAGGCGGTACAGCAGTTCATTCAGTCGCACACGTATTTAAGTAGTCGTCAAATTGAGTTTTTAAATTTATTAAAGAACTATATCATAGACCGGGGCAAGATCGAAAAACGAGATCTGGTCAATGCACCTTTTACGGTAATTCACCCGAAGGGTATCCGTGGAGTTTTTTCTCCTCAGGAAATAAAAGAGATTTTAGCAATCACAGAAAAATTCGCAGCATAATATGAGTTTACTAAGTAGCAACTCCGTCATTGCTTCAAAAATTGACGAACTCTGGAATAAGTTCTGGAGTGGTGGTATTTCCAATCCATTGACTGCTATAGAGCAAATCACCTATTTGCTTTTTATGAAAAAGCTCGATGACAATGACCTGGAAAACATCGCCAATGCTGATTTTACCGGCGACTCTTATACCTCCAAATTTGAAGGTACTTTTTACCTCAGCAAGCAGGATGAAGAAAACCAGCAAAACGGAATCGACAAGCAAAAATTGCGTTGGAGTGAGTTTAAACGTATGCCTTCCACCGAAATGCTAGAGCATGTACAACGCTATGTTTTTCCCTTCCTAAAGCAATTGAATGGTGGTACTAATTCACCTTTTACGAAACACATGGCGAATGCCGTCTTCATCATTCCAAAGCCATCCTTGTTGTTAGAAGCTGTTAAAAGCATTGATGAAATTTTTGAGGAAATGGAAAAGGATGCCAGTGAAAAGGGACACGACTTTCAGGATATTCAGGGTGATGTGTATGAAATGTTGTTGAGTGAAATCGCTTCAGCAGGAAAGAATGGGCAGTTCCGTACGCCTCGCCATATCATCAAGTTGCTTGTGGAAATGGTGAACCCCCAGCTGGGCAATAAAATTGCAGACCCTGCTTGTGGTACCGGTGGTTTCTTGTTGGGAGCTTATCAATATATCATTACGCAACTCAATGACGACCTTAGTGATGTGGAACCCGATGAGGATGGATTCATTCGCAAAAGCAAAAGTGCTAAGCTGACAGAAGATGTAAAACATATTTTAGCGGATAGCCTGCAAGGATACGATATCGACCAGACAATGGTACGCCTGGGCCTGATGAACCTGATGATGCATGGTATTGATAATCCACAAATTGACTATAAGGATACTTTGAGCAAAAGCTATCACGAAACCTCAGAGTACAATATCGTACTGGCTAATCCGCCCTTTACGGGAAATATAGACAAAGGTGATATCAATGAAGAACTTTCCCTGAAGACGACTAAAACCGAGCTGCTCTTTATTGAGCGGATTTACAATATGCTCAAAATGGGAGGTACAGCCGGTGTGGTAGTGCCACAAGGAGTACTTTTTGGCACCAGCAAAGCCTTTAAGGAAGCTCGTAAGTTGATGATAGAAAAGTCAGAACTCAAAGCTGTAGTGTCTTGCCCGAGTGGGGTCTTCAAACCCTACGCCGGAGTGAGCACCGCTTTACTGATTTTTACCAAAGGTGGTGAAACCGAAAAGGTTTGGTTCTATAATATGGAATCGGATGGCTACAGCCTGGATGATAAAAGAAACCCGCTTAAAACTAAAGACGGCAATGACGACTATGGAGACTTGCAGGACATTCTAAAACAATTCAAAAAACGCAAACCAAAATCAAAAAGCGACCGCAAAGCGAAGTTCTTCTTTGTGCCCAAAGCAGAGATTGTGGAGGAAGGCTATGACCTGAGCTTTTCCCGATATAAGGAAGAAATTTTTGAGGAGATTGTCTATGAAAAGCCTGAAGTGATTTTGGAAAAACTGATTGGTAAGGATGGTATGGGTGGTCTGGAAAAGGAAATTGTAAATGGATTGTTGGAGCTGAAAAAATTGTTTTAATTATGGAATGGATTAATGTTAAACTTACAGAAATATCTTTTCCTAAACAATGGAAAAACCTTCCGAGTAAAAAATTAAAAAGTACAGGATATTCTGTTTATGGAGCGAATGGAATTATAGGATATTATCATGAGTATACCCATGAGAATCCAACTTTAGCTATCACTTGTAGAGGAGCAACGTCTGGAAATATTCATCTTACTCTTCCAAAGTCATATATCAATTCTAATGCAATGGCATTAGATAATATTGATTTATCAAAGTATGATCTAAAATTTCTTTTTTATGCAATAAAAAATAGAGGTCTAAAAGACACTATTAGTGGTTCCGCCCAACCACAAATTACTAGAATGGGGCTGTCAAGGGTAAAGTTGCTAGTTCCCAAATCCCTCACCGACCAAAAGCGCATCGCCAAAGTCCTTTCCACCTGCGAGGCCTTGATCCAAAAGCGCAAGGAGAGTATGGCTCTGCTGGATGAGTATGTGAAGAGTGTGTTTTTGGAGATGTTTGGGGATCCGGTGCGGAATTCAAGAAAGATAGTTACAAAAAAGCTTAGTGAAATATCAAGCGTATCAAGAGGTAAGTTTACACCAAGGCCTAGAAACGACCCTAAATATTTTGATGGAATTTATCCTTTTATTCAAACAGGGGATATTTCAAAAGCAGATACCTATTTGGTAAATTATTCTCAAACATTAAATGAATTAGGTAAGAACGTTAGTAAAGAATTTCCAAAAGGAACAATTGTTATTGCTTTAGTTGGAGCTACAATTGGAGAAACTGCAATTCTCGGAATAAATTGTTATGCACCAGATTCAATAGTTGGAATAATTCCAAATTCCAGCGATGTCAATTCTATTTATTTAGAGTATATATTACGTTTTTGGAAACCTGTTTTACGTGCTAGAGCACCTAAAGCAGCAAGAGCTAATATCAATAATCAAACTTTAAGGCCACTACCCATACCTGTTCCCCAAAAAGAAGACTTAGATATCTACACATCTATTGTAGAAAGAGTGGAAAAAATTAAAATAAATTATGCAAACCATCTCACCGAACTCGAAAACCTCTATGGCAGTCTCAGCCAAAAAGCCTTTAAAGGGGAGTTGGATTTGAGCCAAGTAGAAGTAACAATCGAAGAGACTAAAATTGAAACTGATGCAAAAAAAGATGAAGTACAACTAGTAGAGAATGCGATTAAAGGAATTGATAAAGATCTTTCCCCAAAGAGTTCTAATACACAAAAAGAAGAGGGCAAGAAAATAAAAGCTGTCCTTGAGGATATATCCACTCAGCAAATAGCTAATTGGATAAGAGCGAAATATACAGGATATCATTTTTCGAGTGAAATGATTATTCGTTTTTTGGAAGAAGAGCATGGTACTTTTGTCAATTATTATTCATCTGAAGAGCTGAAAAAAAATCCTAAGCTGAATGAAGAAGATGATTTAAAGTCATTTATTTTTTCTGCATTAGATAGGCAAAACCCTAACCCTTTTATTAAGTTGGAACAATTATTTTATGACGGCCTAAAAGAGAATTTTCAGTTAGAAATCACAGAGGATGATTATGAATTGATTAAAGAAAGAACTCCTGAACAGCGGTCTGGTATCTATTTTAAAATTATCGAATGAGGTTAGTTAGTGTGAAAATATTAGGAGACAACTTTCGGAGTCTAGCTGCGGATAGGCTTTACGAGTTTAATATTAGTGATCGCAAAGATCGGTTGTCTACTAAAGTTTTTGCTGGATTGAATGGTAGTGGAAAGTCCAATTTTTTAGAGCTGTTTTCTGAGATATTTTACTACTTGGAAATATTTCATCTGACGTCTAGTAAGAAAGAAGATAAGGTTGGGAAAGGGTTTGGATTTGAAATTGAATATTTCAAACCAGTTCAAATAGAAAACTATGGAAAGCTGGGCATTAATGTGGATCACTATGAAGACTACTTGCTTGTTAGGATCAAAAAGGACTTAGATAAAATCCCAGAATTTTCAGTAAAAAATAATAAGATTCCAGAACTCCTACGAGTAGATAGCAATACTCACCTGCTTTTACCAACTAAAGTAATTGCATACACCTCAGGTGAGAATGAATTGTTAAGCAATCCATTTTATAAGATTAAATATCGATACTTTCAAGAAAATTCTCAAGAAGGGTTTGCTAACATAGGTAAATACGATCGCATGTTTTTTCTTGACTATGAATCAAACTTTTCGGTATTTATAGCTAACCTTGTTTTTGCCAAGGATGAGAAGGATAAACTATCTGAAAGAGATGGTATTAAGTTTTTGAAAGAAGATGGAGTCAGCCTGCTTAAAAAAGTGTTTCAAATAAAAGGATTGCATTCTTTTAGAATAACTATTAATCTGTTGGATTATAGAAAAAAGCTGATTCCATTGAGTGTTGAAGTTAAGGAAAATTTAGAGCTGTTAAAGCTTTGTGCTACTTCATGGATTGAGCGTAAGAAGAAGGGAGAACATATTTTGATTTTTGATTTTTGTATAAATGAGGCAAGTATAGATGCATTTAAGTTCCATTTTAAAACAGCATTTAATCTTTTTAAAACCTTTTATGATTTAGAGGCTCTTAATCTGCATTTAGCACCTGTTAGTACTAGGAATCTTATTTTGAAAGGACATAAGTGGTTTAACCTTTCTGATGAAGTCCCCAATGCTGACCCTTCAAAGTTGATTTTTAGGATAGAGAAGATAAAAGTAGATAAGATAATTAATGCTGATTCCGAAGAGGTGAAGACTATATTTTATAAGAGCCTGTCTGATGGAGAGCATCAGTTTAATGAGGTCATTGGGTCTGTATTGCTAATGGAGGAAGAGGGTTGTTTGTTTTTATTGGATGAGCCTGGTACTCACTTTAATCCAAAGTGGCGGGCAAAAATGATAAAACTACTCAATTCGGTTTCTGCTAAAAACCGTGATACTATAGGAAATATTAAGGAGGTTAGAAAACAAGAAATTATTATAACAACGCATTCTCCATTTGTTATATCTGATAGCTTTACTAAGGATGTCTATAAGTTTGAAAAAACTGATGGAATCGTAAAGTTTGCTAATCCAGATATGACGACCTATGGTGCTTCTATAGGACTCATTCTTGAGATAGTATTTGGAAGAGATATTTCCATTTCTGATTTATCTAACTATGATTTGGAGGAATTGAAGAAGAGCATCAAAACCATGGATGACTTGAAGCGTGTGAAGAGAGAACTTTTAAAATTTGGTGAATCTGTTGAGAAATTTGATGCCTACAGTTTTTTACAGGAAAGAGAAGAAGAACTAACAAAGGAAAATGATATATAGTTATAGACCATTAGATCATAAAATTAGCTTACTTCATGAACACATTGCCTATATTTTTAAGCAAATGTTTCGCCATGCGCCCTCTTCATTTGATGAAAACTTGTTAGTTCATCCTGATTTTTTGCCTATTATAGGAAGGGCCAAAAAATCAATAAAGAAACCATTGGCTGAAATCATTGAAGCATATCATAATCTTCCTTTTGGAGAACGGAAGAAAATTGAAATAGCCTTTAGTTATAACAATTGTATTGACAGCTTAACTAATAAGAATATACATCCCATAAAATATGATGAGTTGGATGAATCTATTCAGGAAAAGCTAAAAGTTTTCTTTGTAAATCTATGGGAGAATTATCCGCAAGTGGTACAAATGGAGCACGACTTTGGGTCATTAAAGGAAGTGTACGACAAGATAGTAGAGGATAATGATATCTACATTTGCCCTTTTTGTGGGATAGAGGGGTTTGAACCACCTGGCGGAAATTATAGAGAAGCATACGATCATTTATTAGCGAAATCAGATTATCCTTTTGCCTCTGTTAATTTCAAATTGCTTTTCCCGATGTGTCATAAGTGCAACTCCAAAGAAAAAGGAACAGCAGATCCTTTTTATGATTCTGCAGGCAGCCGACGTGAGATAATCTATCCCTGTGACGAAAACTATTCTACTGAAGATCTCAAAATATCAGTTATCCCATTAGAGCGATATAACAAAAAAAAAATGGAAACTATCCTGCGTTCTATTAAATGGGCAATTGGTATAACTTTAAAAGGAAGATCTGATGACAGAATGGAAGCATGGGATGATATCTTTGATATCCGAGGGAGGTTTTCTCGGCGGCTTGGACGATATGAAAAACATTGGTTTTATGAACTACAGGTAAATTATAAGAATAGTTTAAAAGATAAGAAATCGTTTATAGATTTCAAGGAACAATTTTTGAAAACGGTTCATTATCAAATCTGTATAATGCCTATGGGGATGATTCGTTATGTCTATTTTACTTTTTTATTTTCCTTGAAAAATTTTGAATCTAACTTGAAACAAACTCTATAATGACCCAAAAAATCAGATACTTATATAAATACCATGAAGTATAGTAGTTTTTTGTAAAAAATAAACACATGAAAGCTAAAGAAGCGAATCTGCTCCGATTCCTCCATGGAGCCAAACAATTTATCATCCCCATCTACCAGCGCACCTACAGCTGGCAGTTGAAGCAATGCAAGCAATTACTCAAAGACATCATAAGCATCAACGCAGACGATAATCGCCCTGGTCACTTCATTGGCTCGGTAGTGTATTTTGAGCAAGACATACACACCGTTTCAGAAGTGCCGCAATTGCTTGTGATAGATGGGCAGCAACGACTTACAACGGTTACGCTTATCATTGCAGCGATGGTACAATATCTAAAAGACCATCCTGATACCAGTATTGATACCAATCAAAAGAAGCTCCGAAATTATTACCTCGTTAATGCGGAAGAAGATGGAGACCTATACCATAAACTGGTATTGACCAAGCGAGATAAGGAGACCTTAATGGCGCTGATTCAAGGCACCCCATTACCTAGTCATTCAAGTCCCCGTGTGAAGGATAATTTTGAATTTTTTAAATCGCAAATCACAGGAGAGAATATAGGAGTTATATATAATGGTATCCAAAAACTGTTTATTGTAGATGTAGCCCTGGAGAGAAGGAAAGACAATCCGCAGCTCATTTTTGAAAGCCTCAACTCTACCGGTCTGGAACTTTCCCAGGCGGATCTCATCCGCAACTATGTGTTGATGGGGCAAGAGCAGAAGCTGCAAAAGCACCTGTATGAGACCTACTGGTATCCAATGGAGCAGACCTTTGGAAATAAATATGCTTCGGTATTCGATAGCTTTATGCGTCACTACCTGACGGTAAAAACGGGCAAGATCCCAAGACAGGATGAAGTATATGAAAAGTACAAAGAGTACACCCAGGGCAATGTGGTGCATGACGGCGTAGAAGACATGGTAAAAGATGTTTTTAACTATGCGACATACTACGCTCGTATGGCTCTGTTCATTGAACCGGAAAAAGATCTACAACAAGCTTTCAGAGATTTGAGTATTCTTAAAGTTGATGTAGCATATCCATTGCTTTTGGAGTTGTATCGGGATTACCAAGACCATCTACTCACAGCGGATGAATTGCTGGAAATAGTTCGCCTCATTGAAAGTTATGTTTTCCGCAGGGTGATATGTGGCATCCCGACCAACAGCCTTAATAAGACATTTGCAGGGTTTATGAAGTCCATCAAAAAAGACCGATACCTCGAAAGTGTAAAAGCAGAGTTTCTGCTACTTACATCGTACAGAAGGTTTCCAACTGATGCCGAGATGCGCCGGGAGATGTTGATCAAGGATGTGTATAATTTCCGATCCAGAAATTACCTCCTCCGCAAGCTAGAGAACGAGGCGAGGAAAGAAAAAGTAAACGTAGAGGAATACACCATTGAGCACATCCTTCCCCAAAATCCCAATCTTTCGGAACAGTGGCAGCAGGAGCTTGGTGAAAACTATGAAGCCATTCAAGAGAAGTATCTCCACACCATCGGCAATATCACCCTCACCGGTTACAATTCCGAATTGAGTGATCGTCCTTTCGGTATCAAAAAGACGATGGAAGGAGGGTTCCGAGATAGTCCATTGCGCTTGAATCGCAGTGTTGCGGATAAAGAAGTTTGGAACGAAAGCGCTATCACCAGTAGAGCCGAAGCACTTATCAATAAGGCGATAAGCATCTGGGTACAACCACAGCTGAATGAAACTGTACTCAATGGGTACCGACAACAAAAATCGGATAAGCGTAAACCAAAATATACCTTGGATCACTACAAGATGGGAGATGATATTTTGAGACTGTACCAGTCCCTCAAAAAACGAATTCTGAACATTGATACCGGTGTGTCAGAAGAGTACAAGAAGCTCTATGTCGCTTTTAAAACCTCCACCAATTTCGTGGATGTAGTGCCACAAAAGAAACGATTGCGCCTATCTCTCAACATGCGAATGGATGAGGTAAATGATCCGAAAGAACTCTGTAAAGATGTTTCCCAATTAGGTAGATGGGGGAATGGCGATGTAGAAGTCGGGCTGTCATCATCTGATGAGCTGGATGACGTTATGGATTTGATTCACCAGGCGTATGAGAAGCATACGGAGATTGGGGTGGGAGTGTAGGTTAGCACAATGCTTCTTAAGCAAGGCGAAAGTTGGTTTTGCATGGTGAATTAGGGAACTCGTTAAATTGGTGTTTTTTGATCTTGAAAAGATTTCGCAAAGGTGCGTAGATTATTATTTGCTAAGTCCCTAAACTACCCCTCATTCCTCAAGTC
>JAHDFX010000177.1 GCA_020627965.1 Saprospiraceae bacterium
GACTTGACTGAATTACCTTTTAACGTATGTAATTTTCACTTTAATATTGATTTTTCAATAAAATATAACAAATTTACTTTTGATCAGCTCGAAATGGGGTGTCAATATCTATTTAATTCTGAAACATTTTTTCCCCAAAATAGAATTTATACATATATAAATAAGGGTGAGTTGTATGTAGATGCCGGGGCTAGGAATAGTAATACTTACTTATGGCATAAAGAAGGTCAGCCTGGCGTCATATCTATACAAGGAGATAGTGTTTTTACACCAGAATCATCTGGCCTATATACTTGTGAAGTATATAATGAAATTTTTGACTTGACTTTAATCAGTGAAAAAATCTACTACATATCCGATTCTATCGTATATCCTGGTGATGCCGATAAGAATGGAAAAGTAGAAGCATTAGACATACTCTACTGGGGAGCTGCATATGGAAATACAGGGCAAGCACGCCCAAATGCAGATACTAACTGGACGCCACAGTCCTGTGAAGACTGGACAACAGAAATTAACGATATAAATAGTAAGCATCAAGACGCAAATGGAGACAGTACTGTAAATGATGCGGATTTAAATGTAATGATAGCGAACTTCGATAGCCTTACTCCTGCGTATGTATATAATGGATCATCCACAACTAATTCAGATTATATTCTCAACCTGATCCCTACATTCGATGGAGCTATAGAAGGAGGAACGGTAAGGCAAAGAAAGTTTGATTTAATCTTGGAACATGTGGATTCTATACCTGTAGAAATAGGTGGACTTGTATTCGCATTTGAACATGGAAACTCACAATCAGGTTCGTCTGTTACTGTCAATATAGATAGTTCAGCTTTAGGAGACAGTATGGACTTAGGGCTTATTCAACGCTTTGATGCTGATAATGGACGATTAGATGTCGGGATTTCCCGAAAACCAGCTAATAGTGTCATTGTTGACGGAGTGATAGCTGAGCTTGTTGCGGAAGATCCAATAAAAGGCCCACCACAGGATAGTGAAATTAATACCGAAAGTATTTTTAATGCAATGATATCTACCGTTGCTGATAGTATAGTTCCCGTGAATGGGCCAACCATTTATGCGCCTGAGGAAACAAACTATGAAAGTGGTTTTGTAGCACAATCTGTAGTAAAGCCATATATCTCTGTCACACACCCAACTTGTGAATACTTGGGACGAGCAAAGGTTCATATACTTGAACCGGGAGAATACGATTATGAGTGGAGTAATGGTGCAAACACATCAGAAATAAAAGACCTTGCGCCAGGTATTTACAGTGTTACAGTTAGTGAGCCGAGCAAGCTACCTACCGTTGTTGAAATACAATTAAATACACCATTTGGTTGTTCGAATGAAGTTACTGTCTCTGCCAGAGTTATGCTGGAAGGTGCCTATGATACACTAAAAAATCTAATGAGAGATGACCTACGCAAACAAGGACTGATTCCTTTAAAGTCTCCTTATAATATATTAGATTCTATATCTCCTACGGTATTGTATAATAACGGTGCACATGGCATTGTCGATTGGGTATTAGTAGAAGCAAGAGCGATGGGCCAACCAAATCTAGTAGTCGATCGTACTGCTGCATTACTTAGACGAAATGGACAAATAGTCGCTACTGATGGTTTTTCCCCTGTAAAACTAATGCCCATTCAGGCAGATTCGGTTTATATAGTGATTAAACACAGAAGTCATTTACCTGTAATGTCTCCTCCTATAGCTAGTATAGATGTATTAGATATTGATTTTACAATAAGAAATTCCAGTACACTAGAAATCGGTGAGGGACAGATTAGAGTATGTAGTAATGTATGGGCAATGATAGGAGGTGAATCCAATGCAGATAATAGCATTGACGGTGATGACAGATCTAATTGGATACCGCTTAATGGAGCTTTTGCCACTTACTCCGAAGTGGATTTTAATTTAAACGGAGATATTAATGGTGATGACAGGATTATTCAGAAACGCAATAATGGATTATTCTCTGGCACTCCGTGATTAGAATGTAAACTCTAAAATTCATTCAATAATAATTAAATAAATAATCATACTGCTACTGTTCAGGCTGCCCGGAATCGGGCAAGGTAGAGGGAGTATGTCTATGCGGAAACGACTGGAAAGGAGCAATATAAAACAAAATATCATGCAAGCAGAACAAATTATACAGTCATTAAATAAGAACGATACTACAGAACGCAACAGAGTATTAAGACATATCAATAATACCATGAAAGCTGGTGTATTGAAAAATCTAAGTACACCTGCATTCGTGGATAAAAACGAGATATGGAACCTTGCACTTTTGGCTTTGTGGAAGAGTGTTTGTGTCAAAGGCAAGGGATTCCGCATTATCAAGAAAGATGCTATCCAACGGTTTTTATACATAGTCTGTAAGAGGCAGGTCTTGAAAAACATAAGCTATCATAAAAGGAACCGAACAGAATCTCTGGAAGACATAGCATGGACAACAATAGTCAGTGATGACAATATAGATAAACTCCTGATGCAAATGGAAGCATTGGAACATATCCAGGCATTAATGCGCAAGCATGTCAATGAAACGGAATGGCAAGTGTTAATTCATAAGTACTTCGATATGATGTCTTATGAAGAAATGTCGGAAGTGATGGATAAAAGTCCGAACAGCTTAAAGACGACTAAGCACCGTACTATGAATAAGGTAAAACTGGCACTACACAAGGACGCCGAGTTGCAGGCTTATATCCGATTTTTATTAGGTAAGCCTGGTATTAAAGCATAAAGTCAAAGCAATAAAACACAATTTTATAAGTCAAAAATCCCCTGTCTCGCCAAGAAAACAATAGGCGGTTTTGAGTGAGAGCAAGCAAAGTACTTGCTCTCCTCGCTTTTTCATCAAAGAAAAGTGTTAAAGTTTTATGGAAAAAATGTGTTTTCAGACTCTATATAATGGAAGGCAATCGTAAACACCAAAATATAGAATATGAGAATATCAAGAGATGCCTTATGGAAGGGCATTATAGAAAACCTGTTTGAAGACTTTTTGCGCTTTTTCTACCTGGATGAAATAGATGAATTTGACCTTGAAAAAGGTTTTGAATTTCTGGATAAAGAACTGGCAGAATTATTTCAAACCACTGAAAGCCGTAGGCGTTATGCAGATAAACTAGTCAAAGTACATACGAAGGATGGAGCAGAAAAATGGATATTGATCCATATAGAAATTCAAGGATACCGTGATGCTGCTTTTGCGGAGCGTATGTTTGATTACTTTTATCGCATACTAGAAAAGTATCGTCATCGTATTGCCACTATGGTTATTTATACCGATCGGTATCCCAAATTTCATCCAAAGGAATATCGGTTATCTTATTTGGGGACGGAATTGGTATATAAATTCAGAACCTATAAATTGCTAGAGAAAACACCAGAGGATTTTATAGATAAAAGTAATCCTTTTGCTGTAGTAGTAGAAACGGTATGGTATAGTTTGCAAGCTGGTAAATTGGGCGAAAAATACCTGGCTGAATTGTATATCGAGTTGATTAAGAGGTTATTTGAATTTGGCTATACAATAGAACAGATTGATGATGTACTAGCATTCATAATCAGATTCGTCCATTTTGATAAACCAGAAATAACCCTTAAATTTAGTAATGAATTAAATAATATCGTACCAAAAAATGAATCAATGGGAATACATGAAGCAATTATAGAAGATGTTAAATGGCAGTTAGGTGAAAAGCTAAAGAAGGCTGAGGAAGAGAATAAAAAAGCACTTGAAGAAGCCAAGCAAGCCGCCGAACAAGCTGTTGCTAAAAAGCAGAAAACCATTATCAGCAATTTACTCAAAGAAGGTTTTGACAAACAGAAAATAGCCACCATTATGAACATTTCACTCGATGAAATGAACAGACTGGAAGTTCTGGATTAGTTTTGGATTCGCTCCACCAACCAATCCCTTTCAATGATCTTCTTATCCGATATATAAGCAACAATATCTTCAGAAGCCATCTGTTTCGACTGATATAACTTCAAAATAGTAGTAGCAAAGTTTAGATAAGCCTGGCGGTATACCGGGCTGATTTTCTTTTGATTATTGACATATTTGTAAAATGCATTACGACGACTTGCGAATCCTTTCGACTGAGAAAAATAGATCTTTAATAACAAAACCTCATACAATATCTTATAAAACAGATCCGGGTATTCCTGCTGACCAATGGCAAGCTGATTCTCCATTTGCTGAATGTATTTGAGTGTATTTTCATAAGCAAATTCCTGTCCGATCACTCGCTTTTCTTTTGAATAATATAAATATCGGGCAAAGTAAAGTGCTGTTGTATTGTACTGTTCTACAAAGTTTTGCTGTTCTTTATTTTTGAAAAACACCTGAGGAGCATATTGTTTTTGTAATTGCTCAAAACGCTCAAATTTATTCAATTCTATCAACAACTGCATATAGTTTTTATAATGATGCAGGGAGATTTGTTGCTTACGCTGAGACTTGCCAGTATAGCAAAAACCCCGTTCAAAAAACTCTTCATATAAACCCAATTGCTGCGTATTCCATAAGCGAGGATTTGAACCAAGTACATTGTATCGGCAGTAGTTGATTAATATTTGAAACAACTGTTGTTGCTCATAAGCAGAAAACTGTTCACTGTACTTAAACAATAGGTTTTTACAAGTATCGAATTGCTCAATAGATTCGATCGCCCACAACTGAAAAGTATTGGAATATATGTGTAGTAAGGGAAAGCGCTCCAAATCTGTACTGGCAGCAATGCTTTGAACCTGTTTGACATTACCATAATCAAATGGATGACCCATAACGACTTCCCGCATTTTCATGGTACCCAAAAAACGGATTTTAACTACAGTGTAAAATCGATCAAGGCTATTAACGAACTCCTGAAGCATCTGGTTTGTCGAAGCTTTGCGGTTTTCATGAATATTGTAATGTTTATATTTCTGTTCTGAGATCAATAAATCCTGAAGATAGATTTCCTGATATTCTTCCCGCTTTACATCTGCCTTCTCATATCCTCTGGATTCCCGGGTAATGAGTTTTTTAAATCGATTAAAAGCTTTCCTGCTTTCAAGTCCCTTAAGCAGGTAGCGGGTTTTGGCCAGATCATCTTGCTGATATTCCTCTTGCGCAATATAACTACGAACTAGCTTCAATAAGTCGGAATAATCATTGGTCATGGCACGCAAACTGCGTTTTGGATACGCATTGAAATACAGATATTCGGCATCTATATCTTTATATTGTCTTACACTTCCTCCTTTGGAATCCCAGATCATATCAAATATATCTTTCAGGCGTTGATTCGTATTGAAAAAATCTGCATGGATATATCTTTTTAGACGGTAAAACTCATTTTCATCTATAAAATCTAATAGTATGAAAAGCTGAAATTGTGAATTTTTGTTTATAATATTTTTCATAAAAAATTGTAAAACATAAAAATATACATTTTTAAATAAAAATTCAAATCCTATAATTGAATATTAAAAGTCATCATAATGTCTGTTTTATGTTTTAAAAGCCAGTACATTTGTAGTGTAATCAGTTTTCAAGCATTCATATTATGCGATTTATGTTAAAAACGATTGGATCAACATTGTCATTCATTCTGATTTTTCAGATGCTCTCTTTTGGGCAAACTACTCGCTGCGACAATATCATTTTCCCGGGATGCCCGGGAAGTGGAGGAAACGGAACGGGTAGTCTAAACACTCCAACTCAGGAAACACAACGTTCTTTGAATAACAATTGTACTTATACCATTTTGGAACAGCCCATGTATGGCACTGTGACCATACCCGGCATAATAGCAGCAGAAACGAATATTGACAGTGTCTTTCTTTACGAGACAAGAACCAACTGTTTCCCTGAAGATAGCTTTGTGGTACTGGAATGTTGTGATAATGATGCCGGAGTAGTTGTTTGTGATACGGTAACTTACATGGTGCATCTGGATTTTGTTTGTGAGACGCCGCCGGATAAGTATTGTTGTTTGGCTGCTGATGGTCAACCACAATTTTTTGATGTGCTACAAAATGATCAGGAATTTGTACTGGAAAATTATCCTGGCTTCGCAAATAGTCAATTGATGATAGTAGACATAGTGCAGGCACCTTCTAATGGTACTGCCGACCTAGGGCCTAATAATAATGATTTGCTCTACATATCAGATCCTGGTTTTACAGGTTTAGATAGTGTTGTTTATCAAGTTGAATATATTTTATCTGATGGGATTGATGAGGTTAAAGTTTGTGATGAACAAACGGCTTACTTGTTAATAGAAGACTGTGTTCAGGCAACACCAGACCTGTTCACGACAATGGTAAACAATACAGTATGCTTTGAACCATTGATAAATGACTTTATAGAACCAACATTAGAGGAAATATGTCCAATACAAACGCCTTGTCTGAACCCGCTACCCACAATCGAACCCGGGGCTTTTATGTGGCTGACTGAACCTGGCTCACAAGTGCCTAACCTGTATCCTACAGGTAGTGGAGCCTGGTGTTTTGAATCACCAGAGGCTGGTATTTTTACTTACTCCTATCAGGTTTGCAGTACAGCTGGACAGTGTGCGACAAGTGTTGTGACTTTTGAGGTAGGAGAGAATTGTCCACCAGTGCTTCAATTCGATGCAGGAGTAATTCCGCCAAATATTTATCAAGCAGAAAATTTGATTTTTTCAATAGGAACTGTCGCACCAGAAACACAGGTAAGGTATAAGGCTGGCGCAGAAATTATCTTAGAAAAAGGTTTTAGTGTTGAACTGTTTGGACAATTCGGAGCGGTGATCGAACCCTGTGTTTTGTGTTGGGATATTAATCAAAATGGATTTTGCGACCCTGAAGAAGATGTAAATGGAGACAATCAGTGTAATAGTTTAGATTGCCCATTGCAAATACAAATGCCACTTAATAAAAACTAGTTACTTAGGCTTCAAAAAACAATATAAAACAACGTGTACACATCGAATAGCGGTTATTTAAGAAAAGTTGAATAGCCGCTATAAATCCCCACTCAATTTTAGGATTATTTATTTCAAAATTGGCATAGCTATCAATAGGCTATATAGGATAACTATGTCTTATGATGAACTAAAAAACAACAACTATGAAACATAGAATACCATTAAAATACCCCAAAAATATTGAAACCATTTTCTACTTATTAACTACTTAAACACTTGGGATATGAAAATGACATTTAACTTAATTAAGTCCATTACTTTGTTTTGTTGTCTGTTGATAACAAACACAAATTTTGGTCAAATTGACCCGGGAGAAGGCTGCTTTCAAGAATGTAACCCTACACCAATACTGAGCCTCAGTACAGGTGTAGATGCATTTGGTAATCAACTTCCCTGTGCGGTAGGAACAGTCGATCCTGTGTGGCGACTGATCAACAATCCTCCTATTGAACCCTGTACAAACGCTTTGATTACGACCATTAATGGTAATGCTTTTGTGATGAATCACGATAATATTACCGGGTCAACTACCTGGGCAAATCAGCCTGGTGTTCGTACTATAGCGCCAGTTGATGGAGGCTGTGATACTAACTTTGGTTGTAACAACCTCACTAATGCCAATGGTGACTACCTGCCCTACATCTTTGAACGTACATTTTGTGTCTGTCAACCAGATGAATTTATTATTGATGTAGGTGTAAAAGGAGACGATCAGGTTATTTTGGAATTATGGGACTTGACCAACTCAACTTTGTTGGCAACGAGTCCTGTTTTTGGTTTTGCCAATGGTCCTGCACTTACCTGGAACCACGGCACTTTCCTGCCTGTAGGAACTTATGCTATCCGAGCTAATCTGGCTAATATCAGTTCTACGGTATTGGGCTTTAGTGTATCCGGTAATATTTTTTCTGCTTCCCAACAACCAGTAATTATTGATAATAACGAATGTTGTGTCAGTAATACGATCAATGTCAGAAAGATATTAGATTTGGATTGTGACGGTGAAATTGGTGCTAATGACCAAATCGGAGCTGGCTGGGATTTTCAGTTGATAGATGCATTTGGAAATATCGTACAGACAGGAACAACAAATATCAATGGTGAATTATTCTTCAATGATGTGTTGTCGGGTACTTACATTATTAGAGAATTACCTCAGTCAGGCTGGACATTTGGAAACCCGTCAAACGGTATGCAAACAATTACAGTAAGCCCCGGCTCATTTAATGTGGTCAATTTCTTTAATTGTCCCGCTGAAGTTTCTCCTTGCGATGACCTTGAAGTAAGACTTACCCCAACTGGAAATAATGGCTGTTGTTATTCTATAGATTTAGCGAATAATTATAGTGGAAATATAGTGGGCTTAGAGGCTAATATACTTACACCCGACTGGATTTTTAACACAGCTTCTGTCAATGTACCTTCAGGATGGGGATGGTCTGGTATTCCTCAGGCTACTCAACTTACATTAACACATAATTCAGGTAGTATACCTGTTGGACTAAGTGGTGGTGTACTAGATTTTTGCCTGGCAGAAACAGCTTCAACTGCTGCGAATCCTCAACAGATAGAATTTATCTGGTATGAACAGGTGGGGAATGATATTGTCGCCGTTTGTGATACAGTGCTTCTTGCAGATTGCATACCTGGCGGTCAACCTCAGCAGTGTGCCGAGATTATCAATTCAACTGTTGAGTGTGAATATGAGGATGGAGTATATAAAGTAACTTTTGAAGTTCAAAATAATCACCCAACAAGTCCTGCTACCAATGTAATGTTGTATGGTAGCCTGGGGTATTCTTTCCGTACAACGCCTACAGGACCAGACCTAAGTAGCTTCATCGTTCCTGCGACTATTCCGCCGGCAGGGGGTACTTCGGGACCTATTACAGTTTACATATATTCTCCAACACCTATTACATCACCAACAAACATCTATTTCAATTATAGCGTATGGGGGCAAGACTTCTGTTGCCATGTTGCTACACCACACTGCATACAATTGCCAGTTTGTGATTGCTTAGAAACCGCTAATTTTGAAATGGTTTGCGATAGTAATAAGTATGTACTGACCTTTGATGTAACGAATAAATCTAACGTATCGCCTGCGGCTACAGCGCTGGTGATTACCGTTAAAAATCCGGTTTCATCAGGTATTACTCTACCTCCAACGGGTGGTTTTATTGACTGGTCTTCTAATCCATTACCTTATAATGGAACAAGAACGATAACGACTTGCGTTGATCCATTCCCGATCAGTGATCCAAATCTGATACTGGGCTATACTTTGCATCATGGCAGTTTCCCATTCCCTCAGGATTCATGTTGTATTGCTGCTCTATGTGATACTATTCCAATTCCTGTTTGTCCGGTAGACCCTGGCTGTGATGTCTTTGAAGATTTTAATGATCTGATTCCTACGAATACTTATAACACAACATCGGCAGGCAATTGGCAGGCTATTAATACAGATATAGGCATATTCTCGCCAAGTTGGGATGGTACGCCTTATCTGCAGGCAAATGATAATAGCAATGGTAGTTGGATTTATAATGATACCCCTGATTTTTCAGGCGACTGGACACTGAAAGGATGTGAATTATGTTTCGATTATAATTTTATCAGTGCTAATAATTGTGATTTACAAACCCGTACCCCGATGTTCTATATCTATCAGGGAGCTAGTCCTGATGTAGCGACCATGAGTGCTGTTTTTAGGTTAAATACGCCTATTACTGCCGGTTCTGGGTGGCATCAGCAAATTTGTATGCCAGTAGAGACTTGTATGGGGGCTGCATTGCCATCTAATGCAACAGGTTCCTGGACCTGGGGTACAGGAGGTGCTGATTGCAATGATTTTAATGCACTCATTACAGGTGTTTCGGGTATTGCCTTTTTTGTTGATAATAGCTGCGGTAATCAAACAGAAACACATGGATTTGATAATTTCTGTTTCCAGACAATTTGTGATGATGAATGTTGCGATGATGAAATTGGTTTCCAAACAGATGTGCAGGCAGGTTATACTTATACGCTTGATCCGACGACTTGCTCAATTACCTTGACACCAAATGCACTTGATAGTTGTTATATTTATAATTTTGACTGGGGTGATGGCTCTTCAGCAGGACCATTTACTGTTGCAGATTTTCCAATCACTTATACATATGGCGGTACAGGTGGCTATGCAGTTTGCATGAATGTCCGTGAAGTGGATGAGAATGGCAATGTATGTTGGAGTGATATCTATTGTGAACAATTCTTCCTGGAATGTAGTGAATGTTGTGATGATGAAGCAGGCTTCCAGTCGGATGTTGCTGCTGGTTACTCGTATACGCTTGATCCTGCAACGTGTTCAATAACCCTTACGCCGAACGCATTGGATAGTTGTTATAGTTACATGTTTGACTGGGGGGATGGAACGACTTCAGGACTATTTACAGCAAGTGATTTTCCATTAACTTATAGCTATAGTGGTTCTGGTGGCTATGCAGTATGCATGTATGTTCAAGAAAGTAAAAATGGCGCTATTTGCTGGGAGGGCCAGTTCTGCGATCAGTTCTTCCTGGAATGTGGTTGCTGTTCGAGCTACCAGGCGTTCTGTGATAGAGTAGATACAGGCTTTTTAGTTGCTTTCAACGACCCAACTAATTGTACTATTGGTGTATCACCACTTGCATTGAATGAATGTGATCAGGTACTCTGGAGCTGGGGTGATGGCTCTACGTCTGGTCCTGTACCTCATAATGTTAGTGTAACACATGCTTATACAACACCAGGAACATATACGGTTTGTATGATCGTTAGAGAAATTGGTGCAGATGGGACAGTATGCTGGGAAAAAGAATACTGTGAGACCATTACAGTAGAATGTGAACCAGAGTGTTGTACAGATCAGGCAGCCTTTGATGCAAGAGTCAATTCATTCTTATTCTCTATTCCTGATGCAAGTAATAATTGTACAATGCAGGTAGGTGTGCCTGGTCTTACAGATTGCGATCAAGTCACCTGGATATGGGGAGATGGTACAACTACAGGTCCTCTGCCAGGCACAAGTGCAGGTGCATCGCATGTTTACACTGCTGGCAACTATACCGTGTGCATGCTGGTAGAAGAAGTAGATGCAGTCGGGAATGTATGCTGGGAAAAAGAAGTTTGCTATCAAGTTACAGCAGATTGTGAACCAGAGTGTTGTATAGATCAGGCAGCTTTTGATGCCAGAGTTAATTCATTCTTGTTCTCCATCCCAAGTTCAAGTAATAACTGTACAATGCAGGTAGGCGTAAACCTTACAGAATGTGATCGGGTAACCTGGATATGGGGCGACGGTACTACAACTGGACCACTTCCTGGTACTAGCGCCAATACTACACACACTTATACAGCAGGTACATATACCGTATGTATGTTGGTAGAAGAGGTAGATGCTGCTGGTAATGTATGCTGGTCAAAAGAAGTTTGTTATGACTTTACAGCCAATTGCGATCCGATTGAATGTTGTCCTGATTTTGATACTTTCTGTAGTCAGGTAGATGCAGGTTTTACAACCTTTATCAGCGGCACTACAGTCACAGCCAATCCAGTCAATCCATTCCCTGAGTGTTATCAGGTAAGTTGGATCTGGGGCAATGAGGTCTCTAGCCTACTTAATACACATACATTCCAGAATTATGGACTATATAAAATATGTATGGTGGTAGTAGCTATTGATCCTATTACCGGAGAAATTTGCCATGTAAAGGAAGTTTGCAAGCGTGTATGGGTGATAGGAGAGGAGCAATGTCCACCAGTTATAGATATTGAGGCAGTTAATACACCAGATGGATTCTATCGTTCTGGTGGTGTAATCAACTATACTGGTACTGTTGGTCAAGGCGGCAATGTAGAAGTTCGTGCAGGAGAGATTATCCAGCTTGAGCCAGGTTTCAGTGTCGGACAAGGTGCTAATTTCTCTGCAATTATAGAACCTTGTGATACTACGATTCCATGTTGGGACGGTAACCAAAACGGTAGCTGTGAAGACCTGGAAGATACGAATAGAGACGGCGTCTGTGATTCGGAAGATTGCGGTCAATTGAATGATGGTCAGCTAGGTGACGGTCAATAATAAAAAACTACTCAGCCACGCTCGCAGTTTATCTGTGGGCGTGGCTCAAAAAAACATTATAAAATAAACATCTGGATTCTTGGTTTTACTATTTTGAAAGAAAGAATTAATTGTTAATTATTTTGAAATTCAAATGTTTATTTATTTTAAAAAAGCTAAAGTGATGTAATTTTACTTTAAAAAAGTAGAAAAAAAGCTGAAGTAGAGTACTTAAATTTGCTTCTGTATCACTTTAAAAACAAATAAAATGATTTTGAAAAATTTTAAAAGAAGCACCATGAAAAATTTATTTTTTATCACATTATTAAGTTTAATCCCCATGCTAGCTTTCTCTCAGGTATACGTTCAGGCACCTGACGGAAACACAACTGTAGGCGGCGACGGCACTTCTGTAGCTACCGAAAAACTAGACGTTCTTGGAGATACCAAAACAGAAGGCGCGATCGTTGAAAAGACTGGTTCTTCCGCTTCTGTTTTATGTCACAGAACCGATAAATCAGCTTTTACATTCGGAGCTGGTGTACACGGCGGATTCTCAGTAGACGAGAATTTTCACTTAGAGTTTCGTTCAAATACAAGAGCTAATATTCTAAACAGACTTGTTTCTGTAGGTGACTTAATGCTAAGATTCAGAAGCGGTTCAGGCTGGGCTGGTTTTGGTGTCGGTAATCCTGCATCGGAGCTACACGTTAATGGTAGTATTACTTACAATGGTTCTCTAAACAATGCCTCTGACCGCAGATTGAAAAAGAACATCAATACATTTAACTACGGTCTGGAAGAAGTCATGCAGCTTAACCCAGTGACTTATGAGTACAATGGAAAAGCTAATTTCAGAAATGCTGGTAAGCAACAGATTGGTTTAGTTGCTCAGGATCTACAGGCAGTTGCACCAGAATTGGTATCTACCTTCACGCATCAGGAAGAAGATG
>JAHDFX010000178.1 GCA_020627965.1 Saprospiraceae bacterium
TTGATACTCAGGATTCATGTTTTACCCACCTTTCTGTTTTCCCACTACCAAACCAAGATTAGCATATTTAAGAGTATCGGCATAGAAGTATGAGGCATTCCGTAGCCCCAAAATCTATTGCATAGTGCCGAATACACAAATCCTTTTTTTAAACACACATTACTCGATTATGAGGAATTTTGTACACAAAATTAAAGAAAATAGCATTCGTACATTACAAATGACCTGTTTACTGGTCATTTTATTAAGTACATCAAAAATGAATGCACAATGCCCTGTTTCAATAGAAATGTTGGATATGCGGGGCGTGGCGGGTTTTGCCCAGACCGACCTGCTGGTCAAATGTGGTAAAGCCGATACGCTGGCACTATTATTATGGACTGAGGCACCCGAAAATATTAACGGTGTTCAATTAACAGCAGAACTAGGAGTAGGACTGGAGTACGGAGGTTTCGTAGATGTAGAATACCCTGGGACTATCGTTAATGAATTGGATGTCAGTGACCCCTCAAATCCTGTATTCGTAATTCCGACACTAGAAGCGGGTAGTTTGATAATGGCTTACATTGCTGTAAAAGCTACCTGCGATGCCGATCCCTCAATTGGTAAAATTGAGATTGATTATACAGTAGATTATATCTATAATGATGATGATCTGATTCCCCCTGTTTATGAATGTTCGGATACTTATACACCTGATGAGTTCAATGCAATTATCAGAGAACCAGTACTCAATATGTTGTCTGCTTCTCCAACAGCATTAACTGCGAATGGAGTTAATCCGGCTTGCCGAACGATTACAATATCTCAGGATGGTATCAATTCTTATCTTGATAGCATTATGTTTAAGGTGGAGGATGTCAATCTGAATGATATTACAATAGTGAGTATAACCGCTAATGGAACACCTGTACCATACGATACTGATGTTGCCAATATGGAAGCATCAGCCACAATAACAGGAATATATTTTCAAAATAATTATGACCCACTGAACAGACCTGCAGATGAGGAGTTTGATACGGATGAGCAGTTACAGGTTCAGGTCTGTTACGATTTTCAGGCTTGTACAGAGGAAAATGTATTCAATCTCGAATATATCGTAGATTATGGTTGTAATGGTGTTATTTGTAATGAACCTTCTTCCAAAGAAGCTAGTCTTACCTTCCAGCCCGATTATGGCGCTACACCAGTAATTACCAATGAATCTGTAGATCAGTTGGGAACTATCTGTGGTGACGGTTATATCTATTCATTTGATCTGGCGAGTGCCAATACTGACCCTTTAGATGGGCTTTGGAATGATGTGGTAATAAAATTTGATGCCTGTAATACAGCTATTACAGAACTGACAGATATTACCATCAATGGCGTAACCTTACCGCCGGCATACTGGTCATTCATTGATGGGACAACGATTATCGATTTCACGACAATGAACACCGATCTGGACGGTGGAATTGGTTTGACCGACCTCGATGGTGATACTTTTTATGATGACCTTCCTGGTGGACAAACAATTAATGTAGTACTGGGATGGACAATGTTATGCGGCGGCGGTGGCTGTGCTAGTGGCATAAGCTGTGATATTCAGCAGGCAATCATAGAAGGAAAACGCAACTGCGGACAGGCTTTCCAGGATGCAGAACCATTGGATAATCCGCTAAACTTTGCTTATGGCTCAGGAGATACTTTTACCAATGATACGACAGATATTAATGCTAACCCCTTAGCTGAAGATCTGGTAACAGAGATTATGGTGACTTCCCCGAATACCTGGCTGCCTGGGCAGAATGGATTTGAATTTAGTTATAATGTTGATTTTAACAATGTTACGCCCTGTCAGAATATTGGTGACGTTCGTATGGTGGCAACTTTAATGACAGGTGATACCAAATGGATGCGTTATCAGGAGGGTTCAGCCACATGGAACGGTACTGCCGTACCGGGAACGACCTGGAGTTATATTACACAGCCTAATGCTGATAATCCTGCCATAAATGACACACTTGGTCTTCAGGTAGAAATACCTGCCGGTGCCGCCGTAACGGATACTTCTGCCTTATATGATTTTAATCTGGAATACTATGGACACTGCCAGCCGGATCAGTATTATTTTATGAATTATACGGTCTATGAGACTTGTAATGACTGTGCGCCTGCCTGTGAAATTACCCGTGCCTGTGGTAATGCAAAAATACGACTGGACTGGAATGGTCTGGATTGTGACTGTGCATGGTATGCTACGGTAGAGACCATAAAAAGAACGACCTTTGGCTATGCAGATAAGGAAATGACCGTTCCACTGACGGAGTCAGATGTCAGTCTCAATGATCTGGAAACAGTCATCCCGGGTGATACCTTATACATAAGAGGACGTTATGAAATTCTACCAGACATGGATTTCGCTGCCGTAGGGGAACGCTGGAGGTTTCATATGTACGATCATTCTCCGACTGCCCCGGTCATGCTGAACGCAGCCAATGCCCAGTTTGGGGGCTGGTTTATTCAGGATCAGGGTACGGGACCAATTACAGAGATCGGGGTGCCGGATTGCTTTCAGAATTATCCAAATACCACCAGAGATAATCGCTACTATCCCAGTTTTTACCTGTATAATAATGGCTTAAACAGAGCTGGTGGATGGTGGGAAACACAGCAAAATGAAGGAGGAGCCATTGGTATATGCCAGGAATCTGCCGATAATTTTGCCCGTGCTTCGGAGTACGCTCCTTATGCAACTGGTGATTTTCACGATGATGGAGGTACCGATCAGTACGACGGAATCATGTTTATGGATGTTTTCTTTTCCCGAAAAGAAGAATGTCCGATGAGTGGAGGGGATGCTACGCCTACATATAGCAACTCTGAAGATCATGTTAACCCTTGCTATGAAGAATTTCTGGACCAATTCGATGTTGAAATAGGAGATGTAATTTACGTGGACTGGTATACTACGGCGGTTCATAATCCAGGTTATGAACTGCACCTGCTTAACTCGGGAACTTCCAATCTGGCCCCGACTAATATGTTATTGCCAAGAGTTACTTCATATGGAATGTCTTCTGCTCCAAATGACTGTGGCTTAATATCTCTGGGTGGTTGTTATACGGACAGAGAGTTTTTCTCAGGGCTTCCAGGTGAAGTCAGCATAGCTACTGATGTAATAGTAGAAGATTGTGATATCACCGTAGAGTATGACTTTACATTTGACCATGTAATTCGAAATGCAGAAGGAGATACCCTGCTGGAGAATGAATATCGCCCTTTTGAATATACGGAATATATTCAGCCCAATTTCCCGAACAATATGGTCTATAATGGCGGAGCCGAGATTATTGATGAAAATGGTAATATTGCAATAATTCCAGACAATTATATTGATACCAATTATGGTAATTTACAATGCGATACCGATCTTGTTACGGGAGAGGTCTGTTGTGTAGCTGCCGATACGAGTCAGTTATCTGGTATCCGATGGATTACAGATAATTTTACAAATGCTAAAAACTTTGTATATCCATCTTGGGGTAATGTAATTGCCGACCCTGAAGGCACACATGGTACCAATGAGTGTAAATACAATGAAAACTATGTCCATACGGATGCTGGCAATGGCGTTTTTCCCGTCTTTACGGCAGGAGGTGCAGCGCCTACTTCCTGGACATTGCGCTATCAGCTAACCCCGATTTGCCCGGAAGAGGTCAATAATACTGATTTTGTACTCGACGCACAATTTTCTGAAAAACATCAAACGCAGTTTTCCCCATGGATGTATAATGATGCAGGTCCACTCTGTTATTATGATCTGGGAAATTATATTCCCAGAGCCAATTCTACCTCTACCTGGTGGCCGAATAATCCCTATGGCGGGCATACACAAAGTGCTACAGACGGCGGTTGTTATGCTTTAGCTTATCCGGATGGTATCCCCAGAGATGCCCATCCATTTGATCTGATCGTCCCTGACCCTGTAATTAGTACAGAAGAAACCAACCCAATGCGTCAAACCATCACCCGCAATACAGCAGTAGATGAACTGACAGATAATTCGCAGGACTTTCCTCCACTGATCGGAAGTATAGACAGAGCCTTAATATTTAATGAAGAAAATGACTCAGAACGCAATGTATTTAACCTTTGTGCAGGAACGAGTTTCGCTACTACACACCAGAATGTAATTGTCTCGATCTTTATTCCTGCTGCCGTACAAATGGTAGATATCAATAATTTAAATAATGGTGCATTAAATTACAGCCTGGTAAATACTACTCCTGATGGAAGTACTTACACCATTAGCATGGCAGACCTCGCACCGGGAGCCTGTGATAGTATTGAGGTGTTAACAGAATTATCTTTCTGTGATCCTGCCTTCCCAACGGATATTTGTATTGAAGCTACCTCCGGTTGTCTGCCACCGGATAAAGCTGCCGAGGTGCTGGTAGGAAGTTCTACCTGTGAATCTGCCTCTTTGTGTTATGAATACATCACTGAAGAAGCTGATATTCAGGCAGAATGGACAGTAGTTCCTATGGAGGAAGTAGGTTTGTGTGATGAAATTGTCTATGAACTTCGGATTAAAAATGTAAAAACAGCTACAGCAGCCAATCTTCGCTCACGCTGGTTTTTTCCTAATGGTATCGACTTTATACCAGGTTCATGGGAAATGGCTTATCCTGGAGGACCTGTAAATGAAGGTGCATGGACTTCTGTTCCGGATCCAAGTCCGACTACGCCTATCCCGGCATTTGGTAAGTCATATCGTTATATTAATTACCAGGCAGTTAATAACTTTTTGTATTCTAATGGTTTAATGGGAGTCAATACGACCACAGCAGTTACAGATTCTAATAAGGTCGCCTTCCGTTTCAGAGCGCGTACAGAATGTGATAACTTTACCTCTGGACGCCCCTTACGCTTCATCAGTTCATGTGTCGATCCATGTGGTGGACCTCGTATAAATACTGGTGTAATTAATACGAATCCGCTAATCATAGAAGGAGCTAATCCTTTAGATTTTGCACAATTTTTAACAACAGCCGAAGAAGTAGACCTGGCCTGTGGTTCTCAACAGGGCAAACTACGTATGACTGCTTTCAATTTATCAGAAACAGGAGAATCTTTTAATACTACAGCCTGCATTACTTTCCCCGTGGAATTTATTTATACGCCAGGCTCTATTGAAATAACTGCACCTACAGGTTTTACACCGTCCATAACAGAAGGTACAACAGATGAAGGACTCACTGAGGTGTGTTTTGATGTACCGGATGGCATTGGCCCGGGCGAGTTCTTTGCTTTTGAAGTAGGTGTGAGTATAGATGAGAACGTTTCCTGCGGCGAACAGATATTACTTGCAGCCATAGAAGCGAATGTACCCGATCAGGTTTGTTCTCTTGATGGCTCTTTGTGTGGGGTCAAGGTGTTACAGAGTGCGAATGCAGAAGTACCTGTGAATGTAGAACCTGAACTACTGTTACAGGATGATATCGCACTGTCTTATGTTTGTGATAATGATCCGCTAAATGTAACGATTAATGTAGATGCAAGTCTGGATAATCCTACCCCAACGGATTACAATGGCAATATTACTGTGGAAATCATTCAGGATTTGGATGGAAATGCTCAACTGGATAGTTACGATCCTGTGATTGGAACAACAACGACTACAGTACTTATGTCAGCCGGGCAAGTCACGACTTATAGTGCACCGGTTACAGTGCCTGAAGCGATTTCCTGTCCTGCTTTTGTGCGCCTGAATTTTGATAATTCTGCCTGTGAATGTACCGATGTAGCCAAATATTTTGATGAAATAGAATCAGAAATCGCTACAGATCTTCCGGCTTCTGTTGTTGCCTGTCCAAATGAGGCTTATACAGTAGACCTCTGTGATGCAATTACTTACAGCCTGGTACCACCTGAAGGAGGTGTGCTGAATTTTGGCGCAACGAGTGTAAGTGCAGTCCTAAATCCCGGATATGGCATTAATTCACCTGTTCAGTTTATGTTGCAATCTACGAATGGAGACTGCGGAAGCACATCAGTGGTAAATCTATTCCAGTTAGAAGATTTTGAAGTACCAAGTCCGCCTCCTGTGTTTGCCTGTAGTAATTCCTGCGAAAAACTGGACTTAAATCTTGATCCTTTATTAATTGGTAATGTGACTGTAAATTGGTCACCGGCAACATTCCTGGATGATCCTACTTCTGAAACGCCGGAAATGTGTAATCCTACCAGTGATATTCAATACACGATTACAGTGACGACAGCTACAGGATGTACAGAAGTCGTGACACTTGATGTAACAGTAGATGACCCTACATCTATTGCAGCAACACTGGAAGATTTAGGTACCTGCTGGGATCCGGAGATCGCACCTTCTATTATTTCGACTCCCGGATTTGATAATTACCAGTTGGTAGAAGTAATAGGTGGATTTGATATAGTAGTTAGTCAGGGAAATAGTAATGTTTTCTTACTTCCTTATCTGACAGAAGGAGATTTCCGGGTACTGGCGAATAATAATGGCTCCCCATGTCTTAATGCTTCTAATATCATTACGATCACTATGCCTGAGCCTTGTGAAGAGGAAACAGGAGCAATTGGTAATTACGTCTGGGTAGATGAAAATGGCGATGGCGTACAGGATGCCGGCGAAGTTGGTGTACCCAATGTCACTGTTAATTTATTGGATGAAAACGGAGTAGTAATTGCTACAACGACAACAGATACAGATGGCGGTTATCTGTTTGATGACCTTCCTGCCGGAGACTACACAGTAGAGGTAGATGGCACGACGATTCCGAGTGAATTAACAAATCAGACCTTCGATCCTGATGGTGTCATTGATGGTACACATGATGTAACACTTGGAGAAGGAGAAGAATACTTGGAAGCTGATTTTGGTTATAATTATAATGATCCAAATGAGACAGATAATACTTCAGGTTTAGCCGCTATAGGCGATCAAATCTGGCTGGATGCTGATGGAGATGGTGTACAAGATCCCGGCGAAGCTGGTATAGGCGGAGTGACGGTCAACTTACTTGATCCAGATGGTAATATAGTAGCTACAACGACTACCGATCCAGATGGCTCTTACATCTTTGATAATCTACCTCCAGGCGCTTACAGCGTTCAGGTAGATGATACAACTTTGCCACCAGGCTTAGTGCAAACAGGTGATCCAGATGAATTTGGCGAACCAGCAACGGCTCCAGATCATACCGGAGAACCAGTAGTATTAGGTCCTGGTGATGTCTTCCTTAATATGGACTTTGGCTATCAGCCAGATGGCTCGCAACCATCAAATAACCTGGGCGATACAGTCTATTTTGATGCAGACGCAGACAATACACAAGACCCAAATGAACCAGGTATTCCTGGAGTAACTTTAGCCCTTGAAGATAGTAATGGCGATATTATCGCCACAACAACAACAGATGAAAACGGTGAATACTTATTCCCTGACTTGCCAGATGGCACGTACACAGTGGTGATCACCGATACCGATAATGTATTAGCTGGTTTAACACAAACTCAAGATCCTGATGGTGGGCAAGATGAGCAATCTACCACTTCGTTAGCGAATAATGATGATCTGGATCAAGACTTTGGTTTTACGCCTGTTGGACAAGATCCCGGAGATGGCTTGATCGGCGATACAGTTTTTGCAGATTATGATAATGACGGCGTACCTGATCCAAACGAAGGAATCGAGGGCGTAACCGTTGAACTATATGATATAAATGGCAATTTATTAGCCACGACAACCACAGATGAAAATGGAAATTATTATTTCCCAAATCTGCCTGCTGGTGATTATGTAGTGGATGTAGATGAAACAACACTGCCGCCGGGGTTACAAAATACAGTTGATCCTGATGGAGGTAATGACGGCGTATCCGATGTCACATTAGCCACAGGCGAGATCAATTTAGATCAGGACTTTGGTTATGTACCTGCCGTTCCTGGCACAATTGGAACAACGATCTGGTTAGATCAAAATGCTGACGGTACTAATGACGGTCCAAACGGTCCAGATGGTATTCCAGGGACAGATGATGATGAAACTGGTTTTGAAGGAGTAACGGTTGATCTATATATCGACACCAATGGAGATGGGCTATTAGGTCCTGAAGATCAATTATTGACTTCTACCACAACCGATGCCAATGGAGAATATCTGTTCACCAATCTTCCAACGGATGACAGTGGAGTGAACTACATTGTGGATGTAACCGATGAAGATAATGTCTTAAACGGATACTGGCATTCAGATGGTCCGAATGATGGATCAAATGATAATTCACAAACAGATGAATATCCGGTAACATTGACAACAGCCGCACCAGATGACTTAACTGCCGACTTCGGTTATTATGTTGATGGAGCCAGCGTAGGAAACTATGTTTGGTGGGATTTTGATGCCGATGGCCAACAAGACCCAACAGAGTCAGGTATCGAAGGCGTAGAGGTGCAACTAGATATTGAATATCCGGACGGTACAGTAGTGACTTTAACCACCGAAACAGATGAAAACGGCTATTACAGCTTTGAAAATCTGTTATTGGATGAAGATTATAATGGCGATGGAGCCGGACCTGAACCAACCTTCACGATCAGTATACCGACAATTCCTGATGGTTACATCACTACTCAGATAGGTACAGGTGGAGACGATATCATTGATAGTGAAGATCCTGCTGGTACAAGTGCTGACCCAACTCAGGGCATCACCAATGTAGGACCAGGTAATAACGGAGTAACAGAAGCTTCCTATGACTTTGGTTTCATAGAGCAAATACCTGGAGCTATAGGTAATTATGTCTGGGTAGACGAAAACGGTGATGGTATACAGGATGCAGGAGAAGTGGGCGTACCGGATGTAACTATAAATTTGTTAGATGAAAATGGAGTCGTGATCGCCACAACAACAACAGATGCAGATGGCGGCTATATCTTTACCGATCTTCCTCCGGGTGATTATACCGTAGTCGTAGACGAAACAACGCTACCAGATGAATTAACCAACAGCACCTTTGATCCTGACGGAACACTGGATGGTACACATGATGTAACACTAGGTTCAGGAGAAGAATACATGGAAGCTGATTTTGGTTATAATTATAATGATCCAACGGAGACAATAGGTGGTACAAACAATGCAGCAATAGGCGATTACGTCTGGCTGGATGTTGATGGTGATGGAGCTCAAGACCCAGGAGAATCTGGTATTGGGGATGTAACGGTCAATTTATTGGATGATACAGGAGCAGTGATTGCTACGACCACTACAGCGCCAGATGGTAGCTATATTTTTGATGACCTGCCACCAGGGCAATATAGCGTTCAGGTAGATGATACCACACTGCCAGCAGGTCTGGCACAGACTGGCGATCCAGATGAGTTTGGCGAACCAGCTACTGATCCTGACCATATTGGCGAACCAGTAATTCTAGGACCTGGTGATGTATTTTTAAATATGGACTTTGGTTATCAACCAGATGGTACACAAGCAGCCAATGACATTGGCGATACGATCTATCTGGATGCAGATGCAGATGGTACACAGGATGCTGGTGAGCCAGGTTTTGAAGGCGTCACGGTAGCCTTATTGGATGAAGATGGTGAAGTCATTGCCACAACAACAACAGATGAAAATGGAAATTATCTCTTCCCAGGTTTGCCAGATGGCACCTATACGGTAGAGATCACAGATACAGATAATATTCTGGATGGCTATGAGCCAACACAAGACCCGGATGGTGGTCAGGACGAACAGTCCACGACGACCTTAGCCGGAGCTGATGATCTGAATCAGGACTTTGGTTTTGTACCGGAAGATCATGAAGCAGGCGATGCCCTGATCGGCGATACCGTCTTTATTGATTACGATGGAGATGGTCAACCTGACCCGGGAGAAGGTATTGAAGGAATAGGTGTGAAAGTATATGAAAATTGCCTTGAGAATATTGCATTAGGAGGTACAGCAAGTGCTTCTAGCGAATGGGATAGCAACCCCAATTCGGTATCCATAGCAATTGATGGTAATAATGGTGGAGACTATTATACGGATGGAGCTTATCATTCTGATGGAAATGGTGGTCCACACTGGTGGGGAGTAGACATGGGGCTTCCTCAACCCATTGGACAAATGATACTTTATAATCGTACAGACGACGCAGTGGTAATACCCAGAATCATTGGCGCCTGGGTAACCATTAGCCAAAATGATTTTGCTACAACAGCAAATATAGATACGGAAGGCGAAGCTATTATAAATTCAGATTTTGCTTATCAGATAACAACAAGTGCAGCTTCTTATACGATCAATGTACCTGCTGGAGTAGAAGGTCGTTATGTGCGAGTTTGGTTAAGTACTGGAGAAATTTTAAACTTTGCAGAATTAGAAATTTATCCACCAAAATCACTGGTTGATTTTGTCTACACTGACGAAAACGGTAACTACACCTTCGGCGACTTAGATTGCTCAAAAGATTACACCGTAGAAGTCTGTGATGAAACTTTACCAGCAGGTTTAACAGCCTCAGTAGATCCTGATGGTGGCTTGGACGATGAGTCTTGTGTCAACTTCGGTGCAGATTGCGTCGATCTAGATCAGGACTTCGGCTATGTAGCCGATACACCAGGTACTATTGGTACAACAATATGGTTAGACCAAAATGCCGATGGTACCAATGATGGACCAAATGGCCCAGATGGAATTGCCGGAACGGATGATGATGAGACAGGCTTTGAAGGAGTCACCGTCGATCTATATGTAGATACCAATGGCGATGGCATCCTCGGACCAGAAGATGATCTGATTAGCACAACTGAAACGGATGCTAATGGAGAATACCTCTTCACAGGACTTCCAACCTCTGCTGGCGGTGTGAATTACCTCGTTGATGTAACGGATGAAAATAATGTACTAAATGGCTACTGGATATCAGATGGACCAAATGATGGAGCCAATGATAATTCTCAAAATGATGAGTATCCTGTTACACTAACCACTGCCGCACCAGATGACTTAACAGCCGACTTTGGTTATTATGTAGAACCGGCAAGTCTGGGTAATTATGTCTGGGAAGACAATAATTCAGATGGTATTCAGGATGCAAATGAAGATCCGATCGAAGGCATAGTAGTTCAACTCGACATTACTTACCCTGATGGCACTGTAGTTACAGTAACAGATACCACAGATGCTAATGGTTACTACAGCTTTGAAAATTTATTAATAGATGAATCTTTCAATGGAGATGGCACAGCAGCCACCCCGGATGTAGGCGGTGGAGATGAGCCGTATTTTGAAATTAGTGTACAGGTACCTGATGGTTATTACCCAACTACAGTAGATGCTAATAGTAATGCTAATGATACAGAAGATTCAGAAGACGTAGAAGGTACTCAGGGTTCCCCAACTCAGGGGCTTTCAGATACGACGCCAGGAGCAGCACCAACCGACGAACCTACTCACCTGACCTACGACTTTGGTCTGGTACCAAATCTGTCTATCGGTTCTACTGTCTTTGCAGACAATGATGAAGATGGAACTCAGAATGGTACAGAACCGGGTATAGAAGGTGTGCTTGTTCAGGTATACAGTGCAGGACCTGATGGAAACTTCGGTACTGCTGATGATGTACTGGAAGGTAGCGATATAACTGATGCCAATGGCGATTACTTTATAGATAGTCTTGCTGTTGGTGAATATCAGGTAGTCATTCCTGTATCAGAATTTGGTGCAGGTGAAGCATTGGAAAATGCACCAACTTCTTCTATACCAACCGATACAGCAGATAATCAGGAAGATGGTGATGACAATGGTATACAGACAGGAGGTGTAGGTACAGTAGTAACCTCTCCGATCATTGCATTAGATGTAGATACAGAGCCTGAAGGTGAATCAGAGCAGGGTGGCGATCAGGATGTAACGACCTGGAATGATGACAACAACGGAGACATGACCGTCGATTTCGGTTTTATTCCATATGTCAGTCTGGGTTCTACAGTCTATCTGGACGAGAATAACAGTGGTACACAGGATGGTACAGAAAGTGGCATCGAAAATGTAACTGTAGAGTTATATGATGTCGGCACGGATGGAGTATATGGTACAGCCGATGATACATTTATCGGTAGCGATATAACAGATTCCAATGGCGATTATTTATTTGATGATCTGATGCCGGGAGATTACGTGGTAGTTGTACCTGTTAGTGAATTTGCAGCAGGGCAGGAACTTGAACTGACCGCTATGCCATCCATACCGACCAGTACTTCTGATGACAATATTGATGGTGATAATAATGGTATACAACCAGGAGGATGGGCTACAGAAGTAACTTCTCCGGTGATTACACTAGTTCCTGATACCGAACCTGTAAATGAAGCAGGTCAGGGCGGCGATCAGGATGTAAATGCATCAGGTGATGATGATAATGGAAATATGACTGTAGATTTTGGTTTTATCTATGCATTGGAAATAGGTTCAACCGTCTTTACAGATTATAATGATAATGGCATGCAGGACGCCGGCGATACAGGTATTGAAGGCGTAACCGTAGAAGCTTATAATATTGGAGCTGATGGTGTTTATGGTACAGCAGATGATGTCTTACAGGCCACTGATGTAACGGATGCCAATGGTAATTATCTACTTGAATTTTTGCCACCAGGTGATTATGTAGTGGTAATCCCTGCTAGTGAATTTGCAGCAGGAGCCGAGCTGGAACATTCTTCCAACTCATCCACTCCAACCGATACGGCAGACAATCAGGAAGATGGTGATGATAATGGTATTCAGGCTGGTGGTAATGGTACAGAGGTTATTTCTCCTATTATTACAATGGAGCCAAGCACAGAGCCAGTTGGTGAAACAGGACAGGGAGGCACACAGGATGATGATCTGGACTTTTTCGGCGATATGACGATCGACTTCGGTTTCATCCCAGAGGTGAGCATCGGTTCAACGGTCTATAATGATAATGACATGAACGGTGTTCAAAACGGCG